>DASTXF010000101.1:0-18381 GCA_035765615.1 Minisyncoccota bacterium
ATACGATACCGACCGTACTCCCCCTTTCTACATCCTCTTCAAAGGCATCGATCCTCTCGACTACGAGGCGCTTCCTCTTTCAAAACCGTCATAGGACGGTTTTTTCTTTACTTTTCGCCGCATTTTGATACCATGCCCCTGCTGGCTGAAAGGCCGGCATTTACAAGGAAAATCCCTTGAAATTAACCCTCTCCCGGGAAAACAGCCACGAGTAACGAGCGGAGAGAAATTTCAGGCTTTTTTCATTTATGGCAAAAGAAGATACCAAGAAGTCCGCAGCGGCAATCGAAGCTGAAGCGGAAGCAAAGAAGAAGTCGGAGACGGCGATGGGCAAGCTCCTCGCCGCCACCCCTACCCCTCCGAATGCGGGCGACCTCATCGAAGGAAGCGTCATCGCGATCGACAAGCGTGGCGTGTTCGTTGACCTCCCTCCGTTCGGCACGGGCATCATTTACGGCCGCGAATATATCCTCGCCCGCGACGTCATCAAGAAAGTAAACATCGGCGACAAGGTTTCGGCCAAAGTCGTTGATCCTTCGAACAAAGAAGGCTATATCGAGCTTTCCCTCAAGGAGGCCCGCCAGGCTCTCATTTGGACCGAGGCGGAACAGGCTATCGTCGAGAAGCGCATCCTCGAGCTTCCAGTCAAGGAAGCCAACAAGGGCGGCCTCATCATCGAATGGCAGGGCATCCAGGGCTTCCTCCCTGCATCCCAGCTCAAGCCTGAGCACTATCCTCGCGTTCAGGACGGCGATAAGGATCGCATCCTCGAGGAACTCAAGAAGCTCGTCGGCACCAAGCTCGCCGTTTCGATCATCGGTGCTTTCCCTAAGGAAGGTAAGCTGATCTTCTCCGAAAAGAACTCTTCGGAAAGCAAAGACAAGACAGCTGCAGTCGCCAAGTTCAAAGTCGGCGACGAAGTTGAAGGCAAAGTCACCGGAATGGTCGACTTCGGCGTCTTCGTAAAGATCGACGAAGGTCTCGAAGGCCTCGTCCACATCTCGGAGATCGACTGGGCTCTCGTTGAAGACCCTAAGACTCGCTTCAAGGTCGGCGACAAGGTCCGCGTGAAGGTGATCGAGGTCAAGGACGGCAAAGTTTCCCTCTCGATCAAGGCTCTGAAGCCGAACCCATGGGCAGACGCCGGCAAGAAATACAAGAAAGACATGCTCGTAAAGGGCGTGGTCATCAAGTTCAACCGCCACGGCGCGCTCGCATCGATCGAGGAAGGCATTGCCGGACTCGTCCATGTCTCGGAATTCGGCTCGGACGAAAAGCTCCGCGGCCATCTCGAACTCGGAAAGGTATATCCGTTCAAAATAACCCTCTTCGACGCAGCAAACCAGAAAATGACTCTCTCGTACGCAGGCGAACGAAAAGCTTAAAAACAACAAAAAACCCGGCACGTGCCGGGTTTTTTGTTGTCCATGAATAAGAATAGAAACAAACAAACGTACTACCGATGGGCATGGAACCCCGCGCCCCGGCGGGCGGGCGGTTGACCGTTTCTGCGATTACGCCTGCCTGCCGACTGCGCGATCTTTGAGCGAGTGCATATGTATTGTCGTGCTTGGGACCCGGGACAGGCAGGAGGCGTGCGTCCGCCTTTCGCGCGCCTCCTGCCCTTACCCTTCTCATAGCATTTGGAAGCGCCTCATTGAGAGGCGCTTATTTATTTATTATTTATTGAATTCGGCGTTGTACTCGCTCATGGCGCGGTCCGGAGAATCGGAAGCAGCCACTTCAAGACAATCAACAACCTTCTTCAGGATCTTGGTGTGTTCGGATGCTTCCTTGTCTTTGAACTCGGCGACGATAAAGTTCTCAGTGATGGTATCGTGATCGGGTTTTTTCAGTTTTCCTGATGCCGTAGCAGGAGTGATGCCGATCCGAATGCGGTAGAAGGCCTCGGTGCCGAGCGCATTCATAACCGACTGGACGCCCTTGTGGCCGCCCGAGCTTTTATTCCAAGACATCTTGGCTTTGCCGAGCGGAATATCGAGGTCGTCATGTACAAGGATAAGATCAGGAAACGCTTTGACCGACTTCCCTGTCGGAAGCTTCACTTTCTTTGCGCCTTTGGCGAATTTGCCTGCCGCTGCGCCTGACTTGTTCATGAATGTTTCCGGCAATACAAGCGTGACTGCGGTCTTGCCGACTTTGCCTTTCGTCACGAGCGCCTGCGCTTTCTTGTCGAATTCAAAATCGTCAAAGCCTGCCTTCTTGCCGAATTTCATGACTGCCTCGCGGCCAGAATTATGCCGCGTGCCTTCGTATTCTGTTCCCGGGTTTCCTAATCCAATGATGATCATGCATAGAGTATAGCAAAAGCCCCGCAATGCGGGGCTTTGATGTTAATCGTCTTCGGGGGCGCTTACGGGGATGACCATGCATTTGATGTTCTTCTTTTCGAAGAATTCCTTGCAGGCATCTTCCGCGGGCATCACCGAGACGGTCCATTCGCCGCTTGGTTCGGAAATCATCGCAGCGAGGCTTGAATCGCCGGAAACCGCAACGGCGGCGAACGAAACAGAAACTTCGTGAGGAATGCCTCCCCGAAACTTGCCGTATTCGTTGAGAATCGCCTTCTTGAGCCCCTTGGCAAGCGCTTCGGGGTCTTTTGGAGCGCCAAGTATGAGTATGTTCATGATTCGAACGACTTATAGCACACAAAAATCTATTGCGTCAATCGCGGTAACCGTACTACACTAGTTCATCACTTTAACTTTTTTCGCGACATGCAACCCGAAACAGAGCAGGCTCCGAAGGAAAAGCAAGGCTCTTTTTGGAAGGAGCTCGTCACCTACGCGCTTCTCGCTCTTGTAATCGTCGTTCCAATCCGCCTCTGGATCGCCCAGCCGTTCATCGTCAACGGTTCTTCCATGGACACGACGTTCCGCGACGGAGAATATCTCATCGTCGACGAGCTCTCCTATCGCTTCCATGAACCGGAACGCGGCGATGTCCTCATATTTAAATATCCGCAGGACACCTCGAAATACTTCATTAAGCGCCTCATTGGCCTTCCGGGCGAAACCGTCGTTGTAAAAAGCGACTCTGTCACGATCATAAACAAGGACCACCCGCAGGGCATACAGCTCAACGAGCCGTATATTCACTCGCGCACCTTCGGCAACATGACGGTCACCCTCTCAAACGACGAATATTTCGTCATGGGCGACAATCGCCTCGTTTCGTCTGATTCGCGCGTCTGGGGCCCGCTCCCGAAAAGCGACATTATCGGACGACCGATCCTCCGCCTCCTGCCGTTCTCTCAAATCGGCATGTGGCCGGGTGCGGTCGCAAGTTCGACGATGTTTGAGACGCTTGAGTCAGCGAAAGAATAATTTAGAAAGAATTTAACGATACCCTATGAGCCAGGCAACTTTGACGGTTAAGGCAGCAAAGAAAGACAAGAAGAAGTCGAAGCTTGACCATCCCAAATACGTCTCATACGAAGGTATCGACCATGTCGGTGAGGCCGCTCTCTTTTACGGCTTCACCCCCCTTGCTCTGCCACACATTCATCCTGATGACGCCGCGGAAGCAAAGAAAATAAGCGAAGGCGAGATTGTCGTCGACCACGACAATCACGAAGAGGGTGCGACTGTGCGTCTCGATGAAAAGATCGCTCTCGTGCGCCTCTATGAACGCGAGAAAATGTGGACTATGCCTCAGCCAGTTATGTTCTTCTATAAGAAGCCGTTCGTTGGCGACCGCCGAAAGCCGAATCCAAAGGAATCACATTACGGACTCGAAATCATCGGCACGAATAAGTCGATCGCCGAGGCTCTCCTTATCCAGGCGACGCTTGCTGCTTTGAAAGATGCCGGCGAAACCGACCTCCATGTTGAGATAAATTCGATCGGAGACAAAGAGTCGCTCGCCCGCTTCACCCGTGAAATCACCGCCTTCTACAAGAAGCGCATGCCGGAACTGCCTCAAAAGTGCCGCGAGGTCATGAAAAAAGACGTCTTTAGCCTCCTTGGCTGCGACCACGAAGCATGCCGCCGACTTGCCGAAGACTGCCCGAAATCAATCAATTTCCTTTCGGAACGTTCGCGCCAGCATTTCAAGGAAGTGCTCGAATATCTTGAGACCCTCGAGATTCCATACGTTATCAACAATGCCCTCGTGGCAAACCGCGATTACTGCAGCGAAACCGTCTTCGAAGTACGAAAGGCCGACCCGAAAGCTCACCCACTTGCGATTGGCATCCGTTACGACACCCTCGCCCGACGACTCGGCGCTAAAAAAGACCTTCCTGCGGTCGGCGTTTCGCTTGCTCTCCCTGGAAAACCGGCGAAATCGGAATTCCTGAAGCCGGCACGCATCGCCAAGATCATGAATCCCCAGGTCTGCTTCATGCAGCTCGGCTTTGAGGCAAAGCTCAAGAGCCTCCGCCTTATTGAGGCTCTCCGCGAAGCTCGCGTGCCTGTCGCCCAGTCGCTTGCCAAGGACAAGATGGCTGGCCAGGTCGGTCTTGCTGAAAAAACCCAGGCCCCAATCGTCGTCATTATGGGCAAGAAAGAAGCCATGGAGGATTCCGTTATCGTCCGTGATTCCATGACCCGTTCGCAGGATACCGTGCTGCTTTCCGACGTCGCCGCTCGCCTTAAGAAATATAAGGTTTAGAAGCAAAGAGCCTTGAAACTTGAGCTTTTTTAGGCCTTGTGCTACCATCCTTACCTACATGGCAACCATGACAACGAACGTAGAAGTAAACAGGAACGGGACGGAAAATCCATTGGGCCTCTTGAGGCGCTTTACGAAGCGCGTCCAGGGCGCCGGCATCCTTCCTCGCGTGAGGGGCATCCGCTATCATGAGCGCACTCTCTCTCACTACAAGCGCAAGATGAAGACCCTCGAGTCGATCAAGCGCCGCGAGGAACGCACGGAGCTCATCAAGCAGGGCAAGATCAATCCGGATCTTCCTCGAAGCAGGCGATAGGCCTGTCGAAGCGATGGCTTCACACAACTTCTCACTTATAAACAAGACGAAAGGCACGCTCCCCCGCGTGCCTTTCTCCCGTATCAAGAACGAGGTGCTCGGGAAAGACTACGATCTTTCGCTTGTTTTCGTGGACGATGAAGAATCGCGTGAGATCAGTCTTCGTACCAAGAACAAAGACTACGTCCCGAATATCCTTTCATTCGAGCTCGGAGATGAAGCGGGTGAAATTTTCATTAATCCTTCCGAAGCCGCTCGCCAGGCAAAGGATTTTGGGCGGACGCCGCGAAATATGATCGCCTTTCTCTATATCCACGGATTGTGCCATTTGAAAGGAATGGATCATGGTAGTAGAATGGAGCGAACTGAGGCCGTATTCCGGAAAAAATTCGGGATCTGACTCCTATTCGCTTATCATGCGCAAACACATCGCCGCCGGCATAGACATAGGGACCTATCAGGTCAAAGTCATCGTGTCCGAATCGGACCCAGCCGAAGGCGATAAACTCCCTCGCGTCATCGGCACCGGCATCGCCGAATCAAAAGGCCTTCGCCATGGCTATATCGTAAACACGCGCGACGTAACGAAAAGCGTGATTTCAGCTGTTGCCCAAGCGGAGAAAGCCTCGGGGACCAAAATCAAGAAAGCGTTCATATCGATCGGCGGCATCAGTCTCCAGAGCGTCACCTCGACGGGTTCGGTCGTCATTTCCCGCGGCGATGCCGAGGTTTCGCAGATCGATGTCGACAAAGCAACCTCCGTCGCGGAACGAAATATTCCGGCTTCGGCGATGATTAACCGGAGAATCATCCACACCGTTCCCCTCACCTACAAAATCGACGGCAAACCGGTCTTCGGTCGGCCGCTCGGCATGAAGGGAAACAAACTCGAGGCCAAGGTGCTTTTCATAACCTGCCTCTCCCAGCATCTCGATGATCTCATTGATTCGATCACCGATGCGGGCATTGAAGTACTCGATATCGTAGCCTCACCTATCGCCGGCGCTCTCGTCACCCTTTCCAAAAACCAGAAAGTAGCAGGCTGTCTCCTTGCAAACATCGGCGCAGAGACGGTTTCCATTGTCGTGTACGAAAACAATCTTCCTGTTTCGCTTGAAGTCTTCCCGATCGGATCGACCGACATCACGAATGACATTGCCCTTGGTCTCAAGCTCCCCATCGAAGATGCGGAGAATTTGAAGCGCGGCACCCTTTCGAACGCCCAGATCTCCAAAAAGAAGCTCGACGAAATCGTCGGCGCGCGTCTTTCCGATATATTCGACCTTATCGAGGCGCATTTGAAGAAAATCGACCGAAACGGACTTCTTCCTGCCGGCATCATCATCACAGGCGGCGGCTCGGGCATAGCGACGATCGACGACCTTGCGAAAGCTTCACTCAAGCTCCCGGCCCGCATCGGCCACCTCGGCATCGACGGCAAAGGATCGATCAAAGATTCGACATGGTCGGTTGCATACGGTCTCACCATTCTCGGCATGGGAAATGAGGATACGCTCGAACAGGGCCTCGCCAAAAGCGGCGCAAGCGCCATCAAGAAAATCGGAGACTGGTTCAAGCAATTCCTGCCGTAAGGCCTGAAATATGGCCTGAAAAAAGGCTGCGCAGGCCGACGGGCCGAGCTAAGCGCGCGGCCAGCAGGCCGCGACGCGGACCTTTTTGAAGGCTATACTTCAGGCCTTTTGTAATGATTGTCTTTTGAAACGTGTCTGCTATTATGTACGCACCTTACCAAAACCGATGAGGGACTTCCCCCGCGGCTCAAGTTAACGTTAATTTCATTTTCATGCCCAACATCGTTCCAGAAGTAGAGACGTTCGCCCGAATCAAAGTCCTCGGTGTCGGCGGTTCCGGAAAAAACGCAGTAAACCACATGGTTAATTCCAAGGTTCGCGGCGTCGACTTCATCGCCGTCAACACGGATGCACAGGACCTCCATCACTCCCTCGCCAAAAAGAAAATCCACATCGGCAAGAACTTGACCAAAGGCCTCGGAACGGGCATGAATCCTGAACTTGGTCGCCGCGCAGTCGAAGAGACCAAAGAAGAACTCCAGGAATCGATCAAGGGCGCAGACATGGTGTTCGTCGCCTGCGGAATGGGCGGAGGAACGGGATCGGGCGCCGCTCCGGTCGTCGCAAAGACTGCAAAGGAACTCGGCGCACTCACCGTGGGTGTTGTCACGAAGCCCTTCTTCTTCGAAGGCTCGCAGCGCATGAAAGTCGCTGAACAGGCTCTCGATAATCTCAAGAAAGAAGTCGACGCAATCATCGTCATTCCAAACGACCGTCTCCTCGCGACCGTCGACAAAAATACGACCGCCCGGGCTGCATTTGCTCTCTGTGATGAGGTTTTGAAGCAGGCAGTCGAAGGCATTTCCGACCTCATTACAACGCCAGGTATCATCAATATCGACTTCGCCGACGTACGTTCCGTCATGGAAAATACGGGCGCAGCCCTCATGGGCATCGGCCTTGCGACAGGCGACAAGCGCGCCGAAGACGCAGCCAAAATGGCCATCAGCTCGCCTCTTCTCGACATCTCGATTGCCGGCGCCAAGGGTGTGCTCTTCTCGATCGCGGGCGGCGACGATCTCACCATGTTCGAAATTCAGGACGCCGCCAAGGTTATCACCGAATCGATCGATCCGAATGCGAAAGTTATTTTCGGTACCGTCCGCGACGAAAAGCTCAAAAAGGGTGAGATCAAAGTCACGGTCATCGCAACTGGCTTCGGCGACGGTCCGTTCCACCCTGCCGCCAAGGCAAAGTCACTCTTCTCCGCTCCTGAACCAAAGGAAGAGCCAAAGAAGCAGATTCACAACGTCGTGGCTACCCCAAAGGAGGAAAAAGTTGAACCGAAGAAAGAAGACAAGACCATCCCCACCATTGATCACGATGACGATGACTGGGGCGCCGTTCCAGCATTCCTCCGCAGGAAGAAGTAGTATTGCCTCTTTCCTCCGCCTCTGATACATTCGAATCATGAAGAAAACGACAAACACTATTGTTTCCTCGTCCTGCTCTAGAATCCAAATCTAGGGTTGGTGTTTGCTATTCTTTCTCACGAAAACGATATCAAAAACGAGCCCTGGAAGGGGCTCGTTTTGCGTCGCGTATCGCGCGCAAAAAAGCACATTGAACAGCACATCGAAAGGAAACATGAATCGGATACGGGTATTGAATGCTATATCGGAAAAAGGCCTCCGGCTCTTCAATGACGGCTACGCCGTCGGAAAAGAGACAGCGGACCCGGACGCCCTTATCGTCCGGAGTGCGCCAGTCGACGTAACAGTCTTCCCTGGTCTCCATGCGGTCGCGCGAGCAGGAGCTGGCGTTAATAACATCAACGTAGCAGAGGCGACTAAACACGGCATTGCCGTGTTTAATACTCCCGGCGGAAATGCGAACGCCGTGGCAGAGCTCGTCTTCGCTGTTCTCGGCGCCGAAGCGCGCAATCTCGGCCAAGCGATCCATTTCGCTAAAACCGCGGAAGGATCGACCGATGCCGAATTGGCGAAATTCATTGAAAAAGGCAAGGGCCGTTACAGTGGTTTCGAGCTTGCTGGCAAGACGCTTGCCGTGATCGGCCTTGGCAAGATCGGCGTCCTCGTCGCAAATGCTGGTGTGGCGAAAGGCATGCGAGTTGTCGGGCATGATGCCTTCCCCACAATGGCGAACATGCACCGGCTCGATGCCCGAGTCGAGATCGGAAAGACGGTCGAAGACGCAATCGCCGGAGCCGACATCGTGAGTCTTCACGTGCCGCTCGTTCCCGAAACCCAAAACCTCATTGGGGAAAAGGCGATAAGCAGCATGAAGAATGGTGCCATTCTCGTAAATTACGCGAGAGACGGCATTGTGGATGATCGTAAAGCCATCGAGGCCCTCGGATCGGAGAAACTCGCCCTTTATATAAGCGATTTCCCGACCAAGGCGCTTATCGCTTGCCCGAAAGTCGTCTGCACCCCTCACCTCGGCGCAAGCACGGCTGAAGCGGAGGAAAACTGCGCCGTCATGGCCGTTCGCGCTCTCAAGGATTACCTCGAGCTCGGCACGGTCGTGAATTCGGTGAACTTCCCCGCCCTCGAACTCCGGCCGCGGCACGGTGCGGTGTCGCGCCTTGCCGTCGTCAATCGTGACAAACCTGATATGATCGGCGCCGTCGCTCATACGCTTGGCAAAGCCGGCATTAACATCCAGGCGCTTGCGAACGAAAGTAATGGCACGATCGGCTACAGCCTCGCAGATTTTGAATGCGAGATCCCTGAAGCAGTTCTTCGCGAGATCAGCAAAATCGACGGGGTGCTCAAAGTCCGTTATCTTCGGTTCGTCCGATAAACGAAGCCGCAGGCTCTGCCTGCGGCTTTTTTCTTCTGCTATAATGTCTCCACCATGTACGACCTTGCAATCATTGGAGGAGGACCCGCCGGCGTCGCAGCCGGCGTGTATGCATCCCGAAAACGCCTCAAGACCGTTTTTATTACCAAAGACTGGAACAGCCAATCGACCGTGTCCGACGGCATCGAAAACTGGATTGGTACCGTGAAAATCGCCGGCCTCGACTTCGCTAAGGCGCTCGAATCCCACCTGCGCGCATATTCCTCAGACATCGTCGATATAAAAATCGGAGAATTCTGCGCTTCCCTTTCGAAAATCGACGGTGGTTTCTCGGTAAAAACCGACAAAGCCGAATACAAGGCGAAAACCGTCCTCATCGCCACGGGCAGCACGAGAAGGAAGCTTGTTGTGCCTGGCGCCGACACATATGAGCATAAGGGCATTACTTACTGCGCTTCGTGCGACGGTCCGGTTTTTGCGGGCCAAGACGTAGTCGTCATCGGCGGAGGCAATGCGGCATTCGAAAGCGCCGCCCAGCTCCTCGCCTACTGCAAATCAGTGACCCTCTTGAACAGGAGTGATGAATTCCGCGCCGATCCTGTAACCGTTAAAAAAGTCCTCTCGAACCCGAAAATGCACGCGCTCCTTGGAGCAGTCCCTGTCGCGGTAAAGGGCGGCAAGTTCGTCCAATCGATCGTCTACAAGGACAAGGACAGTGGTGAAGAAAAAGAACTTCCCGCAACGGGAATATTCGTAGAAATTGGTTCCGTTCCCGCAACCGCATTCGCCAAAGACGTTGTGGAGCTCGACGAGTTCGGCCGCGTAATCGTCGACCCGAAAACCCAGGCATCGTCCCAAAAAGGCATATGGGCCGCCGGCGACTGCACGAACGGCTTGTACCATCAGAACAATATCGCCGCAGGAGACGCGATAAAGGCGCTTGAGGATATCTACGTCCACCTCCACGCAAAATAGCACAGCAAGAAAACCGCCCAAGGGCGGTTTTCTTGAATCATTTCCGTATCCAAGGATCGTTACGGGGTGGTCGACACCGTGGCCGAGCCCGTTATACCGCTCCACTGTCCGGTGAAGGTATAGGTCTGGCTGCCTCCGTTCGAGGCGTATACGGGAAGAGATCCCGTACTGAAGTTACCTCCTCCGTCTGCTTGAGCGGTTGCGATAGTCGTTCCATTCGACATGACCGTCACGGGTTCATTGTTCCAGAATCCGCGGCCGGTAAAATCGACGGTCGAGCCGTTCCGAACCGAGGAAGACGACGGCGTTATAGTCGCCGCCCCCTGAGTGGCTGCGCTCGACGCGGTCGTGCTTGCGTTAGTGCTTGTATTCGATGAATTCGAGCTTGATACGGTTCCCCCTCCCATGGCCGAAACTTCGGTCCGGAGAGCGTTCACCTGATTTTCAAGCTGGATCACCATATTCTCGAGAGTCGGCAGGTCAGCTGCCGTTCCGAGAAGCACCGTACCGTTCATCACAGGCCCGTTGAGGAACGCATTCGTGTTAGTGTTCGAATTTACGAATGGGGCACCAAGAAGCGTCGTTGACGCATTAATGGCCGTTGTCCCGGACGGATTGAGGATTCCATCCTTTATTCCCGGCATGGTAAGCACTTGATCCGCCGACGCCATGTTTGCACCGTTTGCGTCGTCTGACGAGGCCACGAAATGGTACGTCTCATTCTGGCCTAAGTTAGTCATCATGGCGACATGGTCGGTCGTAAGCGTGTTGTCGATGGTTGTCGAGCTGGTATAGGCCCCTCGAGAGAGGCCATAGAAGATCTGCGTGGTGGCCGGCACATTGGTCGTCCAGGTGACCGTTGCTGTACCCGCTCGAGGGTCTCCGTTCACCACGTTAACTCCGTTAATCACAAGCGGGGCCGCGGTCGCTCCGGTCCCCGTAGTCGATCCTGTATTCGCCGCCTGCGCGAATGCCTGGCCCGCGAGCGCTATTCCCCCGAGGGAGAGCGCGCCCGCGACAAGCATTGCGATGCGGCGTTTGGTAATTGCAGTGTTCATATCAGCTGTCATTAATTAACCTTCTGATAATGCGACCTGCATACAGGAGTACGGGCACACGATGCCGTATGTTGCAGAAAATGATGATTGAGAAACGGATAAAAGAGCTTGTAAACCGCGGTTTACCTTAGCTTATCGAGCAAAGAATCCAAGAAAAACCGCTGGATCAATAGAAATGTCGTTCAATCGAATTGTGAGATGAAGATGCGGACTCAAAGCGTATCCGGTGTCGCCCGAGAGTCCTATGATTTGGCCCTTCTGAACAAGCTCACCTTCGTTTACCCAGATCTTGGAAAGATGCATATAAAAACTCATGAGACCGAGCCCGTGGTCGACGATGATAGTCTTGCCATAGTCGCGCGTTTCTTGGACGCGACGCACCACTCCCCGATTCACCGCCATAACAGGCGTGCCAAGAACCGCATGAAAATCGGTGCCTTTGTGCGTCACCGAAACAGCGCCGGTATCGCGCAGATAACCGTACGTGTCAGTAATAATCGGCTTCGAAACAGGATAACCGAACGGCGCCGTCCAGAATGCATGCGTCCCCGTCCGGAGTCCGATAAGGCTCGCATTTTCAGCCGCAAGCGTGCTTACAAGCGTCTTTTGACTCGACGTTGCATTGCCGCCGAGTTTTGCCGGTATTTCGAAAGCGAGTTGCGGCTTCTCGCGCGGCGCAACATAGATTTTCTGCGTGACAATGCTACCGTCGGCAAGCGTGGCAATAATGGAATATACACCCGCCTTTTTGTTGATGTCGAAACCATAGAAAGCCGTGGGTACGCCCTTAAACAAAAAAACCGAGAGCGGCTTGCCTTGAAATGCGATTGCCGATACGGATGTCGTTCCTTCGACGGAAATCATGACCGGATCGCCCTGGATAGGCGCAGATGGGTACACGGAGACGGTCGCCGCGTGGAGCGCGACGGGAGCAAGGAAAACCAGAACGGAAACAAGAACTCTTCTCATACCTGTATTATACGCTCCGAAGAGTAGAAAACACGACGAGCCGGTGGTCGTATGTGCGATCAGACGGCACCCATACGCCTTCGCACGTTATGAGGTTAAGATGCGCTGCATTGCTTCTATTAAATATCGTATCGGTCGGCACGTTTTGATAATCAAATGCCTCAACGCGATCCACGGTGAAATGAAGCTTCTCCCCTTGCGAATTTGTCACGTAAATGTCGTCGCCTCGCTGTATTTGATTCAAATGTTTAAAAACTCCCGCAAGGCCGAGACCGTTGTCGACGTGTCCTGCGATCACGGCGCTTCCGATATTGCCGGGCACCGTGCCGTATTTATACCACCCCACGTCGGAAAAGCCGTGAGGCGTGGCCATATTGTGGGAGGCCGTAATACCGACAAGCTGAACATTGGTATCAATGCCAAGCCGCGGAATGGAAAGCCTCGTCGGCAGGGCGCCGGTGGTCGTCGAAACGACCGTAGGCACGGCATACTGCGGAAGCTCTATTTCCCCATTCGGGCTGTAAAAAACCGCTTGGATAAGCGTCACGACGAAAACCGTTCCCGCAAGAGCGGTTATTATTCCGATCGCAACGCGTTTGGTTTTTTCCGTATTCATGTTTCAAGCAGCCGAAAGCGGATGCCCCGTGGGCATCCGCTCCGGATTCATCCTATTGAGCGTACTTCCTCGCGTGAAGATACAGGGACCCGCCCGCAGCGATCATGCCCGACGAAAAGAGAATGGCGATATTTAGCGGCGCCGCTCCGCCGGCTCCGGTATTCGGAGCACCCACGGTTCCGGTCGTTCCTGTCGTGCCAGTGGTACCCGTGGTGCCGGTCGTCCCGGTCGTCTGTGCGAATGCGGTCGCTCCCGAAAGAGCGAGGACAAGCGCGACGGCTCCGGACGCCAGAATTGGAATGTGTCGTTTCATAGATAAAGTTTTAGCGTTTTTTTAAGCGTAGTTTTGGTGAGGGATCCGTCTCGAATCAGAAAAGCACCCCGAACACAATACGTGCCGAGGTTTTGCTTTGTTCTCGCTACGGACGGATAACCGTGAGCTGCATCGAATTGCTTTCGGATGTCGCGTCCGAACCGCTATAAGAATTAAGGACGGTTACTGAATGAACGCCTGGAGTGGCACCTGTCGGAACTGCGAATGCAATTGCCCTGCCGTCCGGAGACACGAAGAGAGGTGGAACTGTGCCATAGCCATAGAGATCAACCATCGACGTGCTCTTGTAACCGGATCCATAGAGAATCACTGTCGTATTGCCGTCGGCGGCCGCTACTCGAGGAAACATCTGGCTCACGCTCACGTTCGCGGCAATCGTAAATACACCGCTCGCCTGATCTCCTGCCTGCGGACCAACCGATGCGTTTTCGACATGAATACGGTACGTGCCTGGCGGAACCGTCTGAAGAGACAAACTGTTTGCATTATTGACGTCGCCTACATGCCAAGAGTATTGATTTCCGTATGATCCAGCGACGATGAAGCCTAGGGCCGTACCCGTGGCATTTTCGAGCACAATGTTCATCGTCTGTCCGTTTCCGAGACTCGTCCACCTCACAGCATACGTATCACCAAGCATGAGGTTCTCCCCCGCCTGAGGCGATGAGAGAGCCGTGTATGACTGAACAGTCTGTGCCGACGATACCGGCGTCTGCGCTGGCGTAGGAGTCGGAGTGGTTGTCGATGGAACAGGAACAACGGACGAAGCGCAGCTCTTCAGGCGAAGCGCCACGCGGGTCAGGTCCCCGACATTGCCCGTGGAAGATATGCCGTTTGCCAACTGGAATTTCTTCACTGCCCCCGCCGTTGCGGGACCGAATACACCATTTGGCGTCGCGGAAAGATACCCCGCTGAAAAAAGATAATCCTGGAGGGCTCGAATCTGTCCTCCGGCAGTCGAATCCGTCATGCCTTGGAAAAGATTGGATGAAACAGAAAGGCACCCGGCCGCGGAAACGCTCGAAAGTGCAAGTGAAAATGCAAAGAAAGATGACAGAGCAAGAAATGCGGCGGAAATTGCCGCTCCAATTATGTGCTTCATGCAAATAGTATACTCCTACTTGAGCGATGCGAGGAATCTCTCCGCAGCGATGGCGGAAGTACTGAGCGCCAGGTGAATATCGAGACTCTCCCTTATCTTTTGAGCCATGGCTTCGTCGAATATGCGGAGAATGAGGCGCTGTTTCGGCTTGAACGATCGCGCATTGAGGCCGATCTCGAGGTTTACGTAATCGTTATTGATGACCGATATGACGGCCTTGGCTCGTTTGATGCCCGCGTCTTCAAGCACTTGCGGCAAACGGGCATCTCCGGTGTAAACATCGATATCGCGGCTTCGGAAATATTCCGCCTTTGATGAGCTTTCGTCCATTTCGATGATAATGAATTTCTCGCCCCGGCGAATGAGTTCTTCGGCTATGAAAAATCCTACCCTGCCGAGACCACAGAGAACCACATGATCCCTGAGTGAATACCGTTTCCTGCCCAGAGAAAGATTGGCGCGTTTTTTGAGCATGCCGTCGATCGTAAGCGAGAACGTGAGCCAGACGAGCACCATCGACGTGAGGATAAGTATGATATCCGCGATTTTGCTCGCCGCCGATGAATTGAGAAGGTTAATGTCTCCATAGCCTACCGTCGATATGGTGGAAACCACGAAGTAGAGCGAATCGAGCCATGAAAGCTTGTCGGCGAAATGGAAGAAAATCATAGCAAGACCAACGAGCGCGGCCGACGTCGCAAGGAGAATTCGCACGAGACTGTCAGCATGGCTGTCGCGAACGGTATTGCCTCGCTCTACCTTGTAATCAAGAAGCCGCTCGACGGGATGATAGAGCGAATCGACGAATTTCGGCGCAGCGATTTTCGCCGGATTGATGATTTCGATATTCGGGTAAGCCGCCTTGAAGTGCGGCGCCACGTTTTCATTGAAAAGCGACGCGACAATCGGGAGATTTTTGTTGAGGGATATGATCGTGACGAGCACTTCAAGGTTGAGGTCGTCCCTCTCATCGATGACGTATGCGACGGAGAGCGTCTCGACTTTGGCTTTCTGGAGAATCTCCAAAACAGTGTCCGAAATCGATTTCCTTCCGTCTTGAGGATCAAGGTCGGTTCCCGGGATATGAATAACGGTATGGCCCGCATTTTCGGCGAGTTTTTTGACGCGAAACGCAAGGTGGCCAGAACCGACGATTAGTACGCGCTTTGGCATAACAAAAGCTTAGCATAGAAAAAAGGGAGCGTTTTCCGCTCCCTTTGATGGCGTAATTACCGAATAATTCGCTCGACAAACCGATCTCCCACGGTAACCGTGACGGTGCTCCCCGCTTCCCAATCAATCGCCTTCTCGACGACGCCGTCGGAGAATATGCATCCTCCATCGGGCATCTCGGAAGTGACGACAAGCGGTACCCCAGGCGTGATTCGTCCCGCGACGATCCGTGTCCCCGTGTCGGGAGACGCGAACGGCTCGCGTACGACGAAGACAAGCGTGTCATCCGTCGGCCCCGGAAGCGAATCTAGGAAGTTCTCACGAGATCCGGGAGCGATTCGCTTGACCATGGTCGCAACCGAACGTATCCACCCCGTCGAGCCGACACCCGTCGAAACGATGATGCCGCTCGACGAATGCCGCTCGCCCATTCCGCTAAACGATATGCCGTAGCGAGCCGAGACATGGTCCCTGCGCCCGATGAAGATATCGTTCACGCCCCAGACGACGCGGTCGTCGTCGATCGAGGCTTTGACGAACGGCAGCTTTTCGGTGCGGTGTTTGCCTTCTTGAACACGCGCAATTACCGCCCCGACTTCCCCCGGCGCGAAGAGCATAAGGATGCCCGCCACGCTCTCAGGATTGGGATTCACGGTAAGGACCGGCTGGCTGCCGACGTATTTCGCGAGGTTGACGAACAACCCGTCCGGGCCGCAGACGATGATGAAATCGCTGTCCCGGAACAGGAAGTTCGGCAGATTCTCGCGGTTTACTTCGGTAACCGGCATGTCATTCGGTATTTGTCGCCGTATGGCGGCGAGCGCGGCCTCATAGACCACGTGCTCGACTCGATACTGGTCGATTGACTGCCCTCTCGATTCGAGGACGAAGGCCGCGGCACCTTCCGTAAGGTGCTCGCGGATAAGTCTTTCGAAACGGGTGGGCTTCGTAACGATGACAATGCGGTCCATGGCATTACTTCTGCAAGGCGCCGAGGAGTTCCGGACCGATCACGACCGAATTGACCCGACCGTTCTTGAAGCCTTCGAGCACGGCCGCTCCGAGGAGCTTGCCCGCATCGATCTTCTCGATCGGTTCGAGCCGGATCCGGGTTGCAGCAGCGTCGGTTTCGGCCTCCTTCTTCTTGTTCTTGGCCTGCTCGTCGAGGAGAGCGCCTTGCTTCTTCTCGAGTTCGAGCCGGGTGTCGGCTTCGTACTCCTTGAGCGTCCGGTCATTCTGCGACGCCTTGAGCCGGCGGTCGTGGAGGGCCTTGTCAGCTTCGGTGAGCATCGTCTGGCGCTCCGTGGCGCCGATCGCGGCGGCGACTTCGTCGTCGGCCTCGATCGTCGGAATGGAGCACGAAACAACCTTGATGCCGTCGGCTTCGAGAGCCTTGTCGCCGAGAGCGGCCGTGACAGCCGTCTCGACTTCCTTCTGGGAATGGGTGGCGGTCTCGACATCGATTTCGCGGATTTTCTCGAGGACGGCGCGGAGGACGCGCTCCGCGACCTTGTCGTGGAGCATGGTCGTCCAGTTCCCCGTGTAGCCTCCGCGGCTCGTCTCGACGGTGAAGTCGAGCTTCGAGACGGCGGTTTCGGGAATGAGTTCGGCGGAAACGGTGCCGCTCACCGTGACGTTCTGCTTGTTTTGGGTCTGGGCGTCGATGGCGAATGCCACCGATTGTGCGATCGTGGGAACGACCGCGACGGTCGTCTTTGGTCCGATGAAGCCGCTGTACGCGAGCCCCATGTTCTTGACGGTACCATTCTTCAGGAAGAAGACATGGCCAGTAGCGCCTGCGCTACGGAACAGTCGTATCAGGTTCATATAGAGTATTGGTTTATTGAGCTCTCAATGAGCTATTTAGTGTGTTCTATACACTTATCTAAGTGTATGATAAACACTAATACGCATGAGTCAAGCCCGAATAGTTCCATGAAAGGGATTTCCATTCATGTCAAAACCTTGCCTTGACATAGAGGATTGGAGCCGTAATGTGGGATTAAAACCGTTCTCCATGAAAACTGCAAAACTCGTTCTGCACCACGACGACCCGCCGTGCGAAGCACGCCTCGATATCGACGGATCCTGCCCGGAGTGTCACCTGCATCCCGACACCCAGAGCACTTCCCTCTTATCGTACTGCCCCGACTGCGATATTCCGCTCGACAGGAATATGCGATGCGAAAAATGCGGAGAGAGCTTCAAAAGACCTTAACCGGTCTTTTTTTGTTGTGACCCTACGGGGAATCGGTCACGGGTCTCGGCCTTCTGGCCTCGCCCGCGACCCCGACTCGCTCGCCTTCGCTCGCTCCGTCTTTCGATTCTCGCGTTGAGCGATCACGAGCGATATGAAAAATACCAGGACAACCCTGGTATTTTTCATATCGTGTGACCCTACGGGGAATCGAACCCCGATTACAGGCTTGAAAAGCCCGTGTCCTAACCATTAGACGATAGGGCCGCTGTGCGGCTCGGTCAAAATTCCAACAGGCCTCAAATATAGCATTTTTTGCCATTTTGGCAAAAAATGCTAGTATATCCTGGCTTCGAGACCACGGAGAGGTGGCAGAGTGGTCGAATGCGCCGCACTCGAAATGCGGTATATCCGAAAGGGTATCGGGAGTTCGAATCTCCCCCTCTCCGCACTAAGAATTTAGTATCGGCATGACTCGAGTGGTTAGGGTTATTGGGCGACCCATACACAACAATGTAATGTAAATAAAAACTGCGAGAGGAAATCTTTTTCCCCGCGCAGTGTGTCTTCGTGATTCGCTCATCCGCACAACTCTTTGAAGTCAGCGAGCATCGCTGAGGTTGTTGGTTCGTGTCCTGCACCTGGTCC
>DASTXF010000102.1:0-3704 GCA_035765615.1 Minisyncoccota bacterium
TGCTTCGGAAGGAATGAGACACGTTCTCTACCTTGAGGATGAATTTACTCGGCATAGCGTTCAGTGTGTTTAATGAGCGGCGTCCACACGGCCTTGTTTATGACGAAAACGAGAGCGAGTATCGCGAGGATGCCACCCCAGACGGCCGCTGTTTCGTGCGACGAAGAGGCTGTGTCGATAAACGTACCGATGCCGCGGAGCTTGCCGATGAGTTCGATGCCGATAATTGCTTCCCAGCCGATCGAGACGCCGACGATCGATCCTGTCACAAGGGCGGGAAGAGAAAGGGGAAGATAGTAATGGAAGACCCGCTTCATGCCGGTCGCGCCGAATACAGTCGCTGCCTCGTTCACGTCAGTGCGCGCCGTGCGGATGGCGTTTACGACATAGAAGAATATCGGCCAGACGACTGCCGTGACGGAAAATACGATTGCCATAAAGCTCGTATATCCAAGAAGGAGGGCGAAAAGGGGAATAAGGGCGAAGGAAGGCAGGTTTTGAATAACGTCAAGTACCGGCAAGATATTATCCATCCATTTTCTCGATCCAAGATATATTGCAAGTGCCACGCCTATGACGAGAGACACGAGGTATGAGGCGACGAGGCGATAGAGTGACAGAGCGAGGGTTATCCCAAGTTCGCGCATGCCGATATGGGCGAGACCGCCAAAAGCGACAAGAATGACAATCGGCAAAAGAAGCGTTGCGGCGGCCGTCCACGCATGGCGTTTGTGTCGGTAAACTTGGACGCGATAGTGCCCGTGAATCATGGATTTATTATACTACGCAGATGGAAAGCCACGGAACAGACAAAGAATTCGAAGCAATGGTCGCCACCGCATACGACAGATTGCCGGAATGGATTAAAAAGAAAATGAAGAACGTCGCCATAACCGTCGAGGACTTTGTTGATACGGAAACGGTACACGAAATGGGACTTGAGTCGTATATGGACCTTCTCGGATTCTATCGGGGCGTTCCCCTTACCGAGAGGACTGTCGGCGTTGGTTTCGAAATGCCCGACACTATTGTTCTTTATCGCATGCCGATTCTCGAGGAATCGTCCGAGTCGGGAAAACCTGTGGCCGACATCGTCTACGAAACGCTCTGGCACGAGATCGCTCATCATTTCGGTCTTACCGAAGAAGACGTGCGAAAAAGGGAAGATGAGGAGTTTGGCAACGATGTATACTAATTGCATGACAAATCTGTTCAAAAGCTTCGGCTGGGCTATTCACGGCCTCAAGACGGTATGGAAAGAAGAACGTAATTTTAGGATCGACGTGGCGGTAGGCGCTCTTGTCCTGATCCTCGCCTTTTTCCGGAATTTCGCTCCCGGGCAATGGGTGTTCCTGGTCCTTATCATCGCACTCGTGCTCATGGGTGAAATCGTAAATACCGCGGTCGAAGACATATGCAATAAAATCCAGCCCGAACAAGATCCGATAATCGGAAAAATAAAGGACATTATGGCGGGCTATGTGCTTATTTCGGCTCTTGCGGCTGTTGTGGCCGGGATCATGCTTTTCGTTCTCTAGGCAGCGTTTCCGGTGTTATACTGGAACTAGTTTAGAAAAATAGAAACTATATATGAAAGGATACACCGCAAATATCGAGCGGCTCGCGGCGGAAAATTCCGATTTCCGCAGGGTGCTTTACACGGCGAAGCATTCCCAGCTTGTCCTCATGAGCCTCAAGCCCGGTGAAGAGATCGGCAACGAAGTCCATACTGTTGATCAATTCTTCCGCTTTGAAAAAGGAAAGGGTAAAGCAATTCTTAATCAGATGGGCGGTGCCAAAGGTGAAGAACATGCCATTTCCGACGGCTCGGTACTTATTGTTCCTGCGGGCACGTGGCACAACATCGTGAATGTATCAAAAACAGAGTCGCTCAAGCTCTATACGCTTTATTGTCCTCCGCACCATAAAGATGGCGTGGTTCATCCGACTAAGGCGATCGCCGAGGCGGACAAAACTGACGAATTCAAAGGAGGTACGACGGAATAGCGGAACAGGGAACCGGCTTCGGGCGCATTTCGTAGTATCATATAAGCCCGAAGACATATGGAACCCAAGAAATTACTTCTGTTCGCAATTCTCGCATTCGGAGTCGTCGGGCTTTCGTGGATAATATTCGGCCCGCATCCTGAAAAGTACGAGAATGAAACACCGGTATCAGAGGCGGTTGGCAATTCGTATTCAAACGAACAGTTCGGCTTCGAAGTTACTGTTCCTTCCGGTTTTACTGTAGACGAGTCGTATCTCAATCAGGACCTTGGTCCGGGACGGGAAATACCAGGAGTCGCATTCCGCATTCCAGCATCGATGGCTGACGGAACGAACCTTTCTTCGGATTCGTATGCATCTGTCGAGGAGCTTTCCGATGTCGACTGTATACCATCTGATTTTCTTTCCGTTCAAGGAGACGCATCGGGCATTCCGGTGACAATGGGACGAAATGACTATATTTCCGCATCTACGACCGGGGCGGCCGCCGGAAATATCTACGAAGAGACCGTGTTCGTCACGCGCAAAGAAGATCGTTGTTATGCCGTTCGCTATTTCATCCATTCGGCGAATATCGGCAACTACCCCGAGGGGTCAGTGCGTGAATTTGATCGTGCCGGTCTCGTCTCTTCCTTCGACTCAATCGCATCGAGTCTCACGCTTTACTAAGTGATGCCTCATATATCACCCCGGCTTCAAAACGCCCTCATCGGCGCCGTTATTTTAGTTGTCACGGCGGTTTTTTCGTACCAGATGTTTCCCTCAACATCGCTTTCGGCTTCGCTTGATTCGAAAAGCGATAAGACGTATGTCTCAGGGCGTTACGGTATCTATTTTCTGTATCCGGCGGAGTATCACTTGAGGCAGGAAGATTTTGGCGGTCCGGCGCCCCTTCATCATGCGATCGTGCTTAAAGCGGAGTCAGGTTCGATTGTGATTGATATGTATGAAAACGAGCCAGAGTATATGTCGGCTCTCGATTTCGTTAAGAATTATCCTGATCTTGCAGTGCGATTCGGGAATAACAGTCCCGATGTTGTGACGCGCGGATCGGTCGCGGGCATCGATTTCTCTTGGGCGCCGCCATATGCCGGTCACTCTTTCGTTGTTGCGAGGAAGGGCTTCGTCTATGCCTTTTCGATCGAAGGGAATAACGATTCGGCAACGTTTTCTGACTATGAACGTATTCTCGATTCTGTCTCATTGTCCCTCTAGGGCGATGCTATACTGAACGCATGATCATTAATGAAGGCTTCAAGCCGAAGCGCAAGGCGAATGATCGCCTCCCTCCCGGTCAGTACGAAGAGTCAGGATTTCCCGTGCTTTCTCTTGGTCCAACACCGCATGTCGAACGCGCCGAATGGAAACTATCTGTAGACGGCCTCGTGGCGAATCCTGTTTCTTGGGATTTCTCAGCCTTCTCTGCGCTCCCGAAGGAAGATGTAACGAAAGATATTCATTGTGTTACGAAATGGTCGAAATTCGACACCAAATGGCAGGGTGTATCTGTAGACCACATCCTTGACCTTGTCGGTGTTTCTTCGGAGGTCACGCATATCATTGCTCACTCATACGACGGCTACACTACGAACATTCCCATTGAAGATGTTCGTGGCGGCAAGGCCTGGGTGGCATACATATATGATGGAAAGCCGCTTGAAGCCGAGCACGGCGGCCCGGCCCGGCTTCTTGTGCCA
>DASTXF010000103.1:0-9708 GCA_035765615.1 Minisyncoccota bacterium
ACGCTACAAAAAAGTAACCACCTTTGCCAAGCCGCAGAATCTCATAAGCGTCCGCTTCATGTTCCGCGACCTCCCGAATGTGCGCGTCATTGAAGGTGACGATATTTTTGCCCGAGCGTACATTTTTTTAAATAAATTTAAAATCTGGCCATGGCGCCACGACGAGATCAAAAAGATTGGCTTCGAAGACCTGAAGCGCGACCCTTCCAAAAAATTTGAAATTGAGTTTTACGAGTTGGCCGGCGTGCCATTTGAAAAGAAATGGGAAAGCTTCCACATCGAGCGTGACCGCGCTGCCGAAGAAATTCTTTTGAAAAAAGCCGGAATATCCGGGCAGTTCGCTTTTGTGCACGACGACAAGACACGCGGCTACGGCATTAACGAAACCCTCATACCGTCCGGGCTCATCCTTTTTCGCCCTCAGAAAGGCTTAAGCAAGAATGTTTTTGACTACTGCGGCGCAATCGAACGCGCTGCGGAAATCCACGTTATCGATTCGTCATTCATGTTCCTCATCGACTGTCTTGAATACGACAATCCCGGTCAAAAACTTTTCGTCCACCGTTATGCCCGAGCTAATCTCGAATGGTCATTGCCTATCCTCAAGAAAAATTGGAAAATACTCTCATAAGCAAATACATATGAATAACAACGGACGGGTTTCAGGCAAAGTGGCACTTGTGACGGGCGCAGCTGACGGAATCGGGCTCGCCATCGCTTCCCTTCTTTCAAAGGAAGGTGCAAAGGTGGTTATCGCTGATGTAAACGACGAGAAAGGCGCGGCTGAAGCTGCCCGTCTCGGCGATATGTACATTCACCTCGACGTATCAAACGAGGATTCATGGCGAGACGCATGCTCAAAAATCAAAGACAAACACGGCAGGCTCGATATCCTCGTGAACAATGCCGGTATTATCGGCAAAGGCGCCCAGGACCCGGAGAATGCAAGCCTTGATGATTGGCGCAAAATTCATGCCGTGAATCTTGATAGCGTATTTCTTGGCTGCAAGCATGCCATTCCCCTCATGAAGGACAAGGGCGGGTCAATCGTGAACATGTCTTCGCGTTCGGGCATTGTGGGCGTGCCGTTTGCCGCGGCATATGCATCGACCAAAGCAGCGGTGCGAAACCACACTAAGTCCGTCGCTCTCTACTGTGCCGCAAAAGGCTACCCGATCCGATGCAATTCGGTTCATCCCGCCTCGATCATGACCGCCATGTGGAAAGCCATGCTTGGTGAAGGCGCTGCATTCGAGGAAAACCACAAGAAATACGCCGCCGATATCCCAATGAGGCGATTCGGAACGCCGGAAGAAGTCGCCTACGCCGTCCTCTACCTTGCGTCTGATAAATCAAGCTATACCACCGGATCGGAACTCGTCGTGGATGGAGGAATCCTTGCCGGAACCGCTACGAGCCCGGACACGAACGGCAATTCGAACGGAGCAGCGAAGAAATAGCACAAATACAAAAAACGTCCTTTCGGGCTTCGAGGATGTTTTTTGTATTTGTGCTATCTCTTTTTACCTAGAATATAGAGGTGAGTAGCGACTGCCTCCGATCCCGGCATATGAACGAAAAGAATATCGAGGTATTTGAGCGGTCCGAGAACGAGCATGAATATATGAGCAAGGAATGGCGCAGCCTTGCGCGAACCGAACGAGAAGACCACGCCGAGCCAGTACGCGAGGAAAAGCAGAAGCGCGCTCCACGGACCGGAACGGACGCCTGCCTCAACGATCTCAAGATCCTTGAACATATGCTTCAATCCCGAAAGCGTCCATCGATTGAAGTCATCAGGAGACGTGTGGTACGGATGGATGAACGGAGCCGAAACATAGATATATCCTCCCGGCTTTACGACGCGCACCATTTCCCGGGCAATCTCGTGGGCGTCAGGCACATGCTCGAATACCGATTCGGAAACAGCTGCGTCGACCGAGCCGTCCTTGAATGGCAATTTGGTCGCATCGGAAACGATATCGACTTCTGGGAATGGGAAAACATCGATGTTCACGAATTCCCTGCCGAGACGCTCCGGCCCCGAACCGACGTCGATCACAAGCGCGTTTTCCGGAACGCGATCAAGCACCATGCGCGGCCCATTCACGAGCATCATGGCCGGGCAGGCATAATGCCAGATTGTGTGGTAAAGATTCGGCCATTGCTTGAGGAATGACTTAAGCCAGGTGACTCCCGATCCGTGTTGCGCCGAATTGATTTCAAACGTCCCTCGATCAATAAGGATCGGCCGCCGTGCCGCATCAATGTCGAACTGTCCATGTTTCGGGCATACGAGCCCGGCATCGCTCCGGAGAAGGTCAGCCTTGCAGAACGGGCAGCAGACGACATGCGAATGCTTCTCGCTTCTTTTGGTTTCCGGCAGCTTTCGCAAATGAATGAGCCGATCAGCAAGGATAAGCTGGAGAGCGCGGAATCCATCGCGGTACCGGATTTTCTTGCCTTCAGAAGCGCTTCGTGGTGCGTGCGAAATCGGCACCTCGGCAATGCGGTGGCCGTCGCGAAGAATTGCCGTCGTAAAGAGGAGTTCCGCCTCGAACCTGCCGGGCACGAAATGGCCCTTGGCTTCGGCCGGGAAAAGTTTGTAGCATGTCCAAACGTCAGTGAGTTTTGCCCCGTAAAGGATATTGATGAGCTTGGTGATAAGCCAAACACCAAGACGCTGGAATACGAAGCCTTGGCGCTTTTCGTGGTGGATATTGCGCGATCCGTACACCGCCGTCGCGCCGTCAGAGCCAATTGCTGCAACAAGCGCCGGTATTTCCTTCGGGTGATATTCGAGATCCGCGTCCTGGATGAGAATATAATCGCCGGTCGCTTCGGAAAGACCGCGAAGAACCGCCGTGCCTTTGCCTCCGTTTTTCTCGAGGCGGAACGATTTTATTTTCCCCGCGTGCTTTTGGAGGATATCCGGGGTTCGGTCGGTCGAAGCGTCATCCACGATGACAATTTCCTTCTCCCAGCCGGGGATATTGATGGCAAGAATCCGAGAAATCACTTCGCCGACGGTCTTCTCTTCGTTATATGCGGGAATGACGATGGAAAGCTTCTTCATGCGCGCTCGGGTATAGTGCGAGTATTATCCCTTTTCGGAGAGAAAAGTCCATAGAGAGCGAAGCCGAGGATGAATGCATCGACAGGCATGCGGAACCGGGCGTTCACGCCGAAGCCGTTGATCGCCGTGGTAAGGGCGAAATAGAGGACGAGGAGGAGCGCCGCGCCCGCCGCGGGCGCGGCGCCTTCTTTCTTAAAATACTTCCAAACTCCCCAGATAAAAAGAACGGTAACGACTACCCAGAACAAACGCAGAATGAGAATGATTGCGCCTGGACCAACAATGTACTTCCCGATCGCCCGAATGAGCTCCACAGGGTGCGCAATAAGCCCGATCGCCGGCCGCGACATAGTATTCGGAACAATAATACCTGCATATCCGAGAACCGTAAGCGCCCCGTCATGAGTAAAAAATGTCACAAGGCTCACGAGCCCCGATTCGACAAGCGCTTTCTTGTGATCGAGGATGACGGAGATCGCCTTCTTCGAATACGCATCCCCTGTCGCAAGAGTGATACTTTCCGTATCGCTGAATCCATCGACCCGCACGTATTTGGCCTGTTCCGCGTCGAATGTTGAATGTTCATCAATCGCAAGCACCGTCGGCATGAGGTACACATAGAGGTTGTACGCCGGCTGAGCGCTCATGCCGATCGCTCCGAACTCGCGGTAATTGCGGCAGACCCACGGAGCAATGATTGCGCCAAATACGGCGAATGCGAGGGCGATATGCGTCCAAAGCTGCTTGTCCTTGAGCATCGCCTTCCCTCCCTCGCGCCATGCGGCAAATATCATGATGAGAGCAAGAAGGAACGGCATGTATTCGATCGTCGGCTTCACCAATGTCGCAAGGCCGAAAAATACTGTCATCCACACAAGCGCCCGAATGCTCTTATCTGAAAAATATTTGATGAGAAACAGGAAGCCGATAAGGAATAAGAAAATGAACATCGTTTCGGTATAGAGAAGAAACGAGAAAAGCACGAGATAGGGCTCGAACGAAAGCATGAATCCTGTCCATTTCCCGGCGCGCCTTCCAAAAAGCTTTTCCGCCGCAAGGAATGAAAGAACGGGAATGAATGCTCCGAGAATCATCTCGAATGCAAACACGGCCCAGTATGTCTTGAAAACCCCCGCGAAAAACGCGATGGCAAATGGCCAAACCGGCGGACGAAGCGGATTCGGACTAAACGGCGGAACGGTGTCCCAGGTGAAGCCGTGGCCAGCGAGAATGCCTTGGGAAATCTCGTAATAGCCGTCATCGCCATGGATCGAATCGAGAAGATTGTAGTGGTTATGCGCAAACACCACGAAGAAAAGCGCAAGCCGGGCAACAAGCGCCACGATGAAGATCGCGACCTCAAGACGATGGTCCTTTATAAAGCGCTTTATGCCTTGCATACGGTTTCTATAAAGTCAGACGAGATTTTGGCCTGAGACTGCCACAAATATTTCTTCGACTCTGAAAGGGCGTAATCTGCTTTCGCCGGTCCCTCCTTGGAGAGCGCCGAATAGAGAGCGAGCTGGAATGCGTCAACGTCCCCCGGAGCGGCAAAGAATCCGGCATGAGGAGGAAGCACTGCATGGATGGACGGCAGATCCGACGCCACGATCGGCTTCCCTGCCGCCATGTATTCGAAGAGCTTCAAAGGCGAGGTGTACCGAACAGACTCTTCGGTTGATGCTGCATTCGGAAGAATGAGCACATCGGATGCAGCAAGGTATTTCGGTATCAATTCCTTTCTCTGAAATCCAAGAAGCGACACATTGCCGATCTCGCGCTTGATGATGTCGGCGGAGAACCGGGCAATGTCGCGTTTCGTGCCGCCGATCACGGCAAATTCAACATTCCGTTCATCCTTAAACCTTTCGGCAAGGGAAAGAATCATGTCCGCGCCTTTCCATCCATACAAATGGCCGACATAAGTGACGATTTTCTTATCCTGCGGCAGATCAAGCTCGCTCCGGAGATTGCGAATATCTGTCTTAAGGAATGGATTCGGATCCGCAGCATTATGGACGACAACGGTTGGGAGAGAAAGAGATTTTTTTACAGCTTCTTCCGTTCCCGGAGAGTTGCAGACGATTCCCTTTGCTTTGGAAAGAAGACGCACCACGCGCTCCGGCTGTTCCGGCCAATTATGAGCGTTATAGATCGCGGCATATCCGCGCTCGGCGAAAAAGGCCACAAGAGAAGCATCGCGGCTGAATATAACCGCGTTCCGATCAGGCATCGATTTTGAAAGCGCGCGAATGAAGGCGCGTGAAGAAAGCACAAATGCAAGCGACCCGAGCACCCAAGAAAAACGGATCCAATCGAACGACGGAACCTGCTTCACCTCGAAATTCTGCTCGATTCCATAGAACGAAAAGGCGTCTTCCTTGATGGGATTATCGCGAAGCGGCACGACAAGAGTCACATCGTGCCCGAGCTTCTTCCACTCCGAACACGTGCGCGTGATCTGATATCCGTGCGCCTTCTCAGTCGGTATCCGCGCATTGGTGACGTAGGCAATCTTCATAGTGAAGTAATGGAGAGATGATATCAGATTCGATGCTATAATTTAAGCCGCAAAACAGCCTTTTATGAGAATCCTTTTCGTTCATCGGAACAATCATTATCCCCAGGACAGGCACCTTATCGACGGTTTGCGCGAGCTTGGCCACGATGTTTTCGAGCTTAAGCTCGCTTCGAATAAGGGCGCCATACGGGCCATACGCCGCGAATCAAAAGACGTCGATTTCATATTCATCGGGTTCACCGCTCCCCTCCTTGCCATCGCGGCACGCATTGCCCGACCACGCGCGACGATCGTCTTCAATGCCGTGCTTTCGCAATATGAAGCGAACATCGTTTCGCGCGGCGAATATGGATTTCTCGGAATGCGCGCGCTCAAGTGGCGCGTAATCGACTCATTATCATTCGCTGCATCATCGAAAGTCCTTCTCGAAAGCGATGCCCAAATAAATTTCATCCGCGAGGAATTCGCCGTGCCGGGACGAAAACTTATCCGGTCGCTTTCCGGCCTCGATGAGCGTGATTTCTTTTTCGATTCGCGCGTGCCGAAGCATTCGCGATTTTCCGTCCTCTTCCGCGGACGTTTCCTGCCCGAGTCAGGCATTGATACCGTGATTCGCACGGCCAAAATCCTCGAAAACGAGGGCGTCGACTTCCTCATCATCGGACACGGCTTCCTCTACAAGACCGTGAACGCGCTCATGGCCGAGCTCGCGCCGAAAAACGTCACGAAGATTGAAGAAACACTCCCCATCGACGAGCTTCGAAGGAAAATGCTTTCGTGCCATGTCTCGCTCGGCCAGGTCGCGGATCATCCGCGGCTTCGCCGCACCCTTCCCTGCAAGCTTTTCGAAAGCCTGGCTCTCAAACTGCCGTATCTTTCGGGAAGAAATCAGGCTGTTCTCGAAGTCCTCACAGAAAATGTGAACTGCGTTATGGCCAATCCTGGCGATGCGGAAGATCTGGCCGCCAAAATCCGCCTTCTCCGCGACAGTCCTGCGCTCCGCGAAAAAATAGCCCGAGCGGGCCATGATCTCTACCGTCACACGCTCACTTCGAAAGCTCTCGCCAAGGAAGTGATGGACGAATTACTTCTCGAATCGGGCGACGAATGAAAGGCCAAAAAGCGACGGCCGCATCCGCGCGAGCATTTTGAATATAAAACCGGCAACGGGAACGCGCTCGAACACCGTATTCACCCGGAGCTCTGAAAGCGAGAGCCCAGCATTTTTAGCTATGCGCAAAAGCTCTGAGAGCGTGAACCAATAAACGTGGCCTTTTTTCGGCAAGTTATTTTCCGGAACCTTGCCGAACAAAACCTGGAGCCGTGCAGGAAACGATCCGAAATTCGGCACTCCGACTACTACGGGGCCGCGCGCGACGCGCGCGGCCTCCTTGAGAACGGAGCCGGGATCATAGAGGTGCTCGAGAATATCAAGAAGGGTCGCCGCGCCGAATTCGCCGTCTTTAAACGGCAATTTCTTTGATCCAAAATCGTACACCTCGGCTTCAAGCCCCTTTTCACGCGTTTTGCGCACTCCCTCTTCGGCAAGATCGAGACCTTTCCCGGAAATCCCTCGCTCTTTGAAAAGCGAAAGGAGAAGCCCGTCGCCCGAACCAAGATCGAGCACCGGTCCTTCTTCGCTCCGAATAAGAGCAAGCGCCGAACGGTGCCTGAACTGCACCGCCTGGTCTTCGCCCTTCCATCGCCTATTTTCGAATTCTTTTACGTCCATGGTTGAGCTTTAGATTACCTCCTCGGCAAGCTTTCGGCCAAGCGCTAAGAGCGAATGCTTCGAAACCGCAACATCGCGGAGTTCCTTGCCGCGCATCTCCTTTTCCGCTTCGGTAAGGCGGAGAAGCTTTTCGATCTTGCGCGAAACATCCCCGGCATCGCCTTCCTCTCCAATAAACATTGGATCAATCAGGCCTTCGAGATTCCGGTTCGTCGCGAGAACGAGTGACTCGCAGGCCATCGCTTCAAATATGGTTTTGTCATACATGCCGGACGATGACAGATTCACGAAAATTTCATGCGAGCTGTATGTCTCCGGGGTCTTGTCGTTCGGAATGCCGGGATAAAACGAAACCGCACGGGAAAGCCCGAAAGACACGGCCTTTTCCTTGAGCGACGCGTAGTACGCTTCGTCTTTCTCGAGCGGATCGCCGTAAAAAGACGCATTGAACGCCGCATTCCGAGACATAAGCATTCCAAGCGCATCGATAAGGAGATCGGGCTTTTTGACCGGAGCCATACGCGCGAGAAAAAGGATCGATCCCGGCTTCCGCGCTGCCCGCGAATCCTTTTTAAAGAAATCGGTATCGACGCCCACAGGCATGAGAACCGTCTTTCGGTATTTCGCCGTGTAAGAAAACTTCGACGTGCAAAATACCTTCGAACAAAATGTCGCGGCGACATCAGTGAGAAAACTGCCCGCATGGTGATTGCGCCAAAGATAGACGCGCTTGCCCATGAGTTTCCAGAATATGCCGCCCAAAAGGATGTATTCCTGGTTCATGTGGACGAAAACCGCATCGTATTTCTCGGCAAAGATAAATCGGTAGAACCTCCCGACATAGCGGAGCCGGGACTTCCACGTGCCGCCTCCCTCTTCCTTGCCAAGGGAGAGAACCTTCACGTTTTTCGGCAGATCGTTCGCGCCTTTCTTGAGACAGATCGCCGTTACGGAATCGAAATTCCGCGCGATCTCGGAAACGAGACGATGATACGCCGAAAGCACCGGATCAGTGGTGTCGAGCGCTTGGGTTATGACGAGAAGTCTCATCGTTTTTTGGCGAATATGAATATCTGGTAGATGAAATAGCAGGCGCAGGCGATAAGGAGGATCGAAAGCACTTGGGCCGCCACGATCCAGATGTGCATCTTCTCATAGAAAAGATAGAGGAGAGCGTTCGTGGCCGCAAGCGACGCAAAATAAAGAATGCCGTATGACGCGAGCTGGCGCTTCTCGTCTTCCTTATTATCGTCCTGGAATGTCACGTATTTCTGAAGGAGAAATCGGACAATAAACGAAACAGTCATAGCGAATGTCGCCGCGGCAAGGTAGTAAATCCCAAGGATCGTGGCAAGGACGTAGAGCAAAACAACATCGAGCGCTGCGGCGGTCCCTCCTGAAAAAACGTAACGCACAAACGTCGATCGCCTGAACACGTTCATGCCGAAGTGAAACGGCGCTTTGATGTATTTCTTCACGGGAAAATTATAGCAGAGCGCGCTCTATATCTTTTGCATGGGCTGCAAGGTATGCAGCCTTTGAAGGATATGGATACTGGTACGGTTTGTTATGCGCCTCTCCCGAAAGGGCGAGGACGACAGCCTCCGCAAGCGCCTCGGGAGAGCGCGGCGGAACAATCGCCCGTGAATCAGCAAGAAGCGGCGCAATGCCCACGTCGGTTGAGACGATCGTCGCTCCGGAAGCATGCGCCTCGAGGAGCGCCATGCCATAGCCTTCGAAAAGCGACGAGAGCACGAAAGCGTCGCACGTCTTCATGTATGAGGTGAGCGTGTCGTGATCCGCCCACGGCTCGAACATTACCCGCTCGGCGATGCCGAGGCGCGATGCGAGGGCCTTCAGCTCATCGAGTTTCGGTCCCGCCCCGCCAATGACGAGTCCCGCATCCGGAATTTTCCGGAGCGCGGCCGCGAATGCTCGAAGCGCCGTACCCATGTCTTTTTCGGCAGTGATGCGCGATGCCATGAGAGCAATTTTCTTGAACTCCGGATATTTGGCGCGGAGATCGGCGACGACCGACGCCTTCTTCACTTCATCAAGATCAATAAAGACCGGAAGGACTGAAGTTTTGGCACGGACGTCGGCCGGAAGACTCGATCGCGTCCTCTCGGAAACCGTGCGTATCGCCTTGGCTCCTTTGAAAACGCGCTTTGCCATGACAAGGCGGATGCGATTCAAGAAATTCCTCTTGAAAAACGGCGTGCCAATATCTGTATGAAGCTGAACATGGAGCGGAATGCCCGAGCGCCGCGCAAGCTTTGCGCCGACGGAACCCGTCTCGAACGGGTCCTGGGTCGTGATAACGGAATCATTCGGCGCGAGCTTGGCGTTTTGAATAACTGACCACCCAATGCGCGCGGC
>DASTXF010000104.1:0-3404 GCA_035765615.1 Minisyncoccota bacterium
AACAAGCCGCCGCCTCCTTTCTTCATCCGAGCAATCGAACAAAATCACTTCATAGTCCCTGATACCGCACGCGCCACAGGCTTCGTCGATAAATAACGGACGAGATTGAATATCGAAAAGCACATCCTTTTCGGCAAGATATTCCTCCCGGATCTTCTTCACCCAGGCAATCGTATTCTGCCTCTGCCATTCTTCCTGACTGCCGAATTTCTTCACCATTTCTTCAGTCGAGGGCACCGGCATGCTATCCGAATAACAGACGACGAGGTCGAGAAATTCCATCTTCTCCACTGCCCGTGCTGCGGTGGTTTTCCCCGAGCCCGACGATCCGATCAGAAAGAAAAGCTTTCTCATGAGCCAAAGTATAGCAAGGTTTTGCCGCGCTAAAGCCGCTATTTGACATCACGTTAAATGTGTTTTAGTTTGAAACAAACGCACCTTTATATGAAAATAATCCGCCTTATCAAGGCACTCTACCAGCTCGCACTGGCACTCTTCGTGCTTGCCGGCTTCTTCATTGCCGCTGCCGCCTCCTGGCTTCTCACCAAGGTCCTCGGCTGGTTCAAGATCGGCGACGTCATCGCGGTCAAAGACACGCTCATGACTCCGACCGTCACGCTTGTCCATCCAAAGACCGGACGCAAAGTCGTCATCATCGGCGTCATGCATATGGGACGTCCCGGCTATTTCGAGGAAATCCAGAAAGCCATCGAAAAGCTTTCGGGATACAAGGTTCTCTTCGAAGGCGTGGGACGGCTCACCGACGAAGAAAAAGCCGGGCTCACCCCTGACGAGAGGCGCATCTTCGATCAGTTCGATGCAGCCATGAAGTCAAGAAACGTAATTCAAATCCTCCTTGGCTTAAGCGGCCAGACGGACGACTTGAAATACGATCCTTCGTGGATCCGCACGGACATGAGGATGATCGATTTCATCCGGCGATTCGACGAGGCGAAGGTTGACCCCTTCCCTACGATGAAAGTGAGCACGCTTCAAAAGCTTCTGGAAAAAGAAACCGAGAGCAAGCTCTTCGCGTGGGTCTTTGATCTCATTCTTTTCCGCCTGCCGGCTCTTTTCTTCTGCTTCGACCTCGTCGGTCGTTTCCGAAAGAAAGAAAGCGTCAGAAAGCAGGTCATCCTCGACGAACGGAACGCCATCGCGGTCGACGGAATCCTCCGCGAATCCGTTTCTGCCGATGTCGTCACGATCTGGGGCGCCGCTCACCTTCCCGGCATGATCGCACGCCTTCGGGCCGCCGGCTTCAGGAAGACAGCCAAAACCTGGATGCCTGTCTACGAGCGCCGGAAAGGCCTCCTCGGAGAATTCTGGAAATCATTCAGGGAACGAGTGTCCAAAGACGCCGCCGAGCGCATTGCCGCACGCCGCGCCGCAGTTGTCGAGTAAGGTTTACAAAGCCCGCCAATCGGCGGGCTTTTTCTTATTGATGACTTTTTTACTGATGACTAGCTGGCGGAACCGCCTTGCTCTTCATGGCGACGTACACGGCGTCGGTTGCGATGATGGCAATGATCGCGCTTCCTATTACATCAATCGGATGGTGAACGCCAACATACACCCGCCCAGCCATTACAAGGAGCGCGAGAATCCAGAGCGCTCCGCCAAGTTTTTTATTCCACATCGTTCCCACCATGGCGATACCCGCCACGAGAAGAGCATGATCCGACGGGAATCCATTGTCAGCGGCATGGGCAATAAGCGGCGTGAAATGGCCGACAACAAACGGCCGCGGGTCGAAATAGAGCATGCCGGCAATCTTTCCGATGCCGTACGTGAATGCGAGCGATATGATCGCGAAAATTCCGTTCTTGAGCCAGACATTTTTCGGCTGAACGAAAAAATACCAGCCGAGGGCGATCACGGGAACAATAAACAGATACTTGGCGAAGATGACAAAAATTGAATCAATCATGATCCGCCTATTATACGACGGAACAGAAGCCGTTGTTGACTTCCTTTCGCTCGCGCCCTAAGGTTGTCACGAAACTACCCCAAACGGTTCTTCATGAAAATAAAATATCGAATCATGTCCTCCCGCCCCGACGAGGCACCCGAGCTTCAGTCGGAGCCCACCTTCGAGGGCGATTCCGTCGGCGAGTGCGATCGGAAAGCCAAAGAGCATCTCGAGGAGATCGCCAAAAAGGAATGGTATGCGTGGGACACCCTTGAATTGACGCGTATCGACGTTGGAGAAAAAACGACCACCGTCGCCTCCAACCGCCCCGAATACCCCTCGCTCAAGGGCGCCCCGCGAGTGACCACGATCTATCCGCAGAAGGTTTCCGGCCAGTACCCGTCTGTTGGATCTGCGCCGCGGGTTCTCGGAATCTTCATCTCCCCTGCGGCCGGCGCCCCCATGCAGTCAGTTCGAAGTGTGCACGCGATCGCCGGCCGCGGCCTCGAGGGAGACCGCTATTGCGATGGGAAAGGCAGCTTTCAAAAGGGCGAACTCGGCAAGCGCCAAGTCACCCTCATGAATGCGCGATTCTTCCCGGGAAGCGGGTACGAGTGGAGCGAGAGTCGCCGGAACATCGTGACCGAAGGCGTCGAACTTCTCTACCTCATCGGACGGGAGTTCACGATCGGCACCGCGGTCTTCCGCGGCGTGAAATACAATGATCCCTGCGAACGCCCCAAGAAACTTTCCGGAAAGACGGAAAGCTACAAGGAAGCGTTCGTCGACTGCGGTTGTATCATCGCCGAGATCGTCACCGGCGGATCGATAAACGTCGGAGACAGCGTCATTTCCCCGCCGAAAGGCTATTAGCAAAGCCGCCCATTGAGGGCGGCTTTTTATTCTCCAAAAAATCCAAACTTGTATACGACACCGAGAAATATCGCCGCGAGTATGAAAAACACAACGAGTCCGGCCGCAATCGCTTTGTTGGCCCCGATCCGAGGAGCGAGAAATGCGATGACGAGCATATACGGCACCCAAGAAACGAGCGTGCCAACGAGAACGAACATGGAGTGTGTGCCGACAGTTTTTCCGCCGTCCTTCGATCCTCCGAGAAAAAGATATGAGACGAGCGTGAAGACAGGCATGAGCGTCGCGAAACCGGAAAGAAGGCGAAAACCGCTTTCTTCAGTCGCGACAATGAGAGCGGTGAATGTTCCTCCAATGAGGAAGTAGCGGATCAAATCGGGCATGCTCTTACTATACCAGATCAGCAGAGAAATCGATTATTGAGATCCGGTGATTTGACATTAACGTATAAAAATGTCAATGTTTAATCCGAACCGCTCATCACATGAATACTACCCTGCCGAAACCGATCACCCTTGATCATTCAGACTGGTGGAGACAGCTCGAGCTCACGACGCTCCCGCCGCCGCTCCTCGCGACGGTCCGAAGCCTCATTAGCGCGACCCTCCACCATACGATT
>DASTXF010000105.1:0-17384 GCA_035765615.1 Minisyncoccota bacterium
CGGCAGGAACGAATGCCTTGCCCGTGCGCTCGGCAATCAGAAGCCCTTGGCTATCATAAAGCCTGAAAAGATACGGAACATTGTCTGCCTCGACTGAAGGGTTTGGGTTCTGTACGTATGCAAGGCTGTTAAATACGCCGGGCACCACCTGAACAGAATAGCTCCAAAGCACCCGGGGTGCCGCGAAATCAGCCGGGCAAAGGCGCGCGCACGATCCCCCGCAATCGATGCCGGTTTCATTGCCGTTCTGTTTGCCGTCAAAACACGTCGGCGCCTTGTAGAAGAGAAAGAAGAACGGCACGCCGAAGAAAAGGACGACGAGCGCCGCGAATATGAGAAGGTAACTCCATCTGCGCCGAGTAGACCAGGATGCCATATGTCGGGGCTATTATACCAAGAACAAGGGCCGGCGGCACGAAAAAACCGCCCTTACGGGCGGTTTTTCCATTGAATCCTCTGTACTGGCGACTACCTACTTTCGCCCCGAAGGACTATCATCGGCACTACGGCGTTTAACTTCTCTGTTCGGAATGGGAAGAGGTGGTTCCACCGCGTCGAATCACCAGAACAGAGGATTCAATATGCTATTTGCAAGAGCTGGATCTTGGAAGCGATCATAGATCGCTTTGGTTGGCCTGGCCGGGATCGGACCGGCTTATTCCCGGACATTGTGCCCTGAAATCAGGCCATAAAAGAACAAGGGAACGAGCGCCGCACAACCATTTGAGGTGGTCGCGAACCGCCCAAGCTCTGCACGCCATGAACAGCTCAGTGCAGCGCTCGTCCCAAACTTCCAAGATCCAGCTCTCGCGAACTGAATCTGCAACAGATACAAACATTTGGAAAAGATACGGTACGGACGCATTTTCATGCGCACGCGCCGCGTGCTTTCTAAATTTCCTAATAAGATCGAGCAATTAGTACCTCTCGGCTCAACACATTGCTGTGCGTACACCTAAGGCCTATCAACCTAGTAGTCTTCTAGGGCTCTCAATGATTCCTAATCTTGGAGGCGGCTTCCCGCTTAGATGCTTTCAGCGGTTATCCGTTCCGGACATAGCTACTCTGCGTTGCACCTGGCGGTACAGCAGATAGACCAGCGGTCCGTTCACTTCGGTCCTCTCGTACTAGAAGCAAAGCTCCTCAAGAATCAACGCCTGCAGTAGATAGGAGACCAACCTGTCTCACGCATGTTTTCGGCGATTACGCGCCGCATTGGACTATAACTTGTTCTGCTCTCGCAGAATATCGACGTTTAGTCTCTACGGGCCCCCATTGAAGTGGTTCCCTCGGTATTGCCCTCTCAAAGCATGAGTAGGGTTCCACCGATATAAGTCGATCGAATCATTCCATATTGCTATGGATGACCGCCGTGTTTGATTGGTTTCTCTAAGGCATATATATGTGCATATGCCACATTGTCATTTAATAGAACGAAAATAGTACCAGTTCGATTGATTCAGACCGTTCAACTCACGAACGTCCGTTCATGTTCTGAACGGTCTGAACCCAGCTCACGTGCCTTTTTAATTGGCGAACAGCCAAACCCTTGGGACCTTCTCCAGCCCCAGGATAAGACGAGCCGACATCGAGGTGCCGAACTCCGCCGTCGATATGAACTCTTAGGCGGAACGAGCCTGTTATCCCTAGAGTAGCTTTTGTCCGATAATCTCCGGCCGCATCTAATGCGATCCGTCGGTTCACTTAGCTCTGCTTTCGCATCTGCTCGACAAGTACGTCTTACAGTTAAGCCAGTTTATGCCCATACACTATCGCCACGGTTTCCATTCGCGGCTAACTGACCTTAATAGGCTCCTCCGTTACTCTTTAGGAGGATAGCGCCCCACTAAAACTACCCACCAGATACTGTCTCCCGTGGTTTTTGCCCTCGGGGTTAGAACATACAACGGCGAAGACGGCTGTTTCATTGGCGACTCCGGACTGCCCGAAAGCGTCCATCAAAGTCTCACCGCTACGCTACGCATCGCAATCGTATGCTCAATATCAAGCTGTAGTAAAGCTTCTAGGGTCTTTTCGTCTAACTGCAGGTAACCGGCATCTTCACCGGTATTGTATTTTCACCGAGCTGTACTCCGAGACAGTTGCCCAGACATTACACTATTCAACGCGTCAGAACTTACCTGACAAGGAATTGCGCTACCTTAGGACGGTTATAGTTACCGCCGACATTCACCAGGGCTTACATCAGTCAGCTTGATATAATCGCACCGCCGATGGTTGACCTTCTGGCATTGGTCAAGTGTCACCCCCTATACATCCTCTTACGAGTTCGCAGGGAGCTGTGTTTTTGATAAACAGTTGCCAGGCAGACTTTAGCTGCGGCCTCCTAAATAAATAGGAGGCAAGCCTTATCGCTAACTTACGGCTGCTTTTTTGCCGAGTTCCTTGGAGTACCTTCACTCGTTCGCCTTCGTCTTCTCGACGTGATCACCTGTTTCGGTTTTCGGTACGGATTACCTTCGGTTATGCTTAGAAGCTTTTCTCGAGAGCCCGCTTTGCGTAATTCAGCATGGCGAACCATGCCTTCTCCCCTGCACTCAAGCTCGCGATTAAACGCAGACTCCGGGATTTTCCTCGGAATCGCTCTCTTGCCAGAGACCCCAATCCAATAAGGGGCTACGCATACTGTGCTCCGTCACTCCATCGCACCGACTGTAAGTCACGGAATATTAACCGTGTGTCCATCAGGTACGGCTTTCGCCATCCCCTTAGGCCCGACTAACCCTTCGCTGAAGTCCATTGCGAAGGAAACCTTAATCTTTCGGCGTGCGGGTATCTCACCCGCATTGTGGTTACTTGTGCCAACATTCTTACTCCTGCACGCTCCAGCATGGCTCACGCCTTTGCCTTCATCGCAGAGCAGGATACTCTCCTACCGCATGATATCCTCGAAAGGATATCAAGCCCTCAGTTTCGGTATCATGCTTTAACCCCGATCATCTGCGGCGCAGACCCTCTAAGTGAGTGAGCTGTTACGCTTTCTTTAAATGATGGCTGCTTCTAAGCCAACATCCTCACCGTCAGAGAAGATCCACCACCTCCCTTGTACTTAGCATGAATTTTGGGACCTTAAATTGAGATTCGGGCTGTTTCCCTTTTGTCCTGTGGAGCTTAGCCCCCACGGACTTACTGCCGTATTTTTAATCCTGGGTATTCGGAGTTTGATAGGTCTCGCGATCTTTCGACCTGTCGAGATCTTCCAGTGCTCTACCCCCCAGGGGAACATACGACGCTATGCCTAAACATATTTCGGAGAGAACCAGCTATTACCGAGTTCGATGAGCTTATCACTCCGTACCACATGTCATCGCAGAGTATTGCACGTCTCTAGCGTTCGGTCCTCCCCACGTATTTCTACGTGGTTCAACCTGCACATGGCAAGCTCACCCGGCTTCGGGTCTGATACGTACTACTTTGTCGCGCTATTCACACTCGGTTTCCCTGCGGCTCCGGGCGTTCAAGCCCTTAGCCTTGCAGCACGCATCAACTCGTTGGCTCATTCTTCAATAGGCACGCCGTGACGGTCTTGCGACCGCTCCGACTCCTTGTAAGCATATGGTTTCAGTTCTATTTCACCTCCCTCTCCGGGATGCTTTTCACCTTTCCCTCACGGTACTAGTTCACTATCGGTCTTCTGGAATATTTAGCCTTAGCGGTTAGTTCCGCCGGATTCCCTCAAGCTATTCGTGTCCTGAGGTACTCAAGAATGACGATAAAAGAGATATTTCGCTTTCGCGCACGGGACTATCACCCTCTTGGGTTCGTCTTTCCAGACGATTACGCTAACGAAATATTTTGTAACTCTTTTCTCTATAAATAGAGACATCATCACCTTACTACCCCCGATCTTAATCGCGTTGTACGTATTGCTACATACCCCACGATTAAGATCGAGTTTGGGCTGTTTCCCTTTCGCTCGCCACTACTAAGGAAATGTCGTACACATACGTGTACATTGTTTTCTCTTCCTCCTGGTACTGAAATGTTTTACTTCCCAGGGTGCGCTCGCAAGCGTCAAGCGCCTGCGTCAACCATATCTCTATGGAAGGGGTTTCCCCATTCGGAAACGTCCGGATCGAAGCCTGTTAGGCGGCTCCCCGAACATATCGTCGCTACACAACGTCCTTCATCGCTTCTCAGAAGCCAAGGCATCCACCATACGCCCTTAAATTTCCTATTAGGAAATTTAAAAACCACTTAACTTTTCTCAATGAATGTTACCTGTTGTCTATTTCTTTTGGTAAAGAAATAGTTTTTCGAATCATTCGAGCTAACGAATGATCGAACCGTCTCATATTCTTGACGGGGCAGACTCTGCCCTTGAGATACGGACGGGATTCAGTTTTCAAACAGCACTCTCTAAAGAAAAACCGCTCTTTTGAGAGCGGCATCGGAACAGGGCCAAATGAATGGCCTATTCGATGCTCGCTTTCTTAAGGGTTGTAATCATTTCGAGAGGTAAAAGTAAGTATACTCATGCGCTTTCAAACGTCAAGCAGAGTGCCATATTCATTGACAAACAGGCAATTTATCTTATCGTCTTTTACTGAATGAACCTCTCGATCCATGCCGTAGCTGCCCTCGCCGGAACCTTGTTTTGCCTCTTTTTGTGGGTAAACCATGGCTTAAATACGAAGGAAAAGCCCGCGCTCGGCCTTAAGACGTTTACGTTTCTTCTTTGGTCGATGCTCGTGGCCTGTCTCTCATATTTCGCCCTCCTCCTCGCATCGTGGCGCGACCTTATGAAGAAAGGAAAACTGCCTTGGCATTTTCCTGAAGCAGTCATTGTTGCCGCAATCTTCGTCGTCGCCTACCTCGTCGTCGAGCATTGGTTCCGCGGAAGAAGGCGCCGATAATCGCAAAGCCCGCGCATGCGCGGGCTTTTTTGATTCCCAACTTTCGGAAAAATGATTACTCGTGATGAGTCTTCATCTCGTCGCGGGTCTTCTCGATCCAGCGAGCAGCAGCGTCCTGACCGCCGAGGCCGAAGGAAAGGCCGAAGGCAAGCGAAAGCGCTACGACAACACCGTTGAAGATGGCCTGGATGAGCTGATCTGCGATGCCAACCTGCTGAAGGGCGACAAAGAGAGCGAAGATCCAGATAGTCCAGCGAGTGAGCACTCCGAGAAGGTTTGCCGAGCGAACGCCCGTTGCGCGGGACGATCCCATGACGATCTTCGAGAGCACGTCGCCGATAACGATAGCAGCCAAGAGAACAAGGACCGCTACGATGACGCGCGGAAGGAATGCGAGAACGACGCCCGCGAGGAAAAGATTCACCTGGGTAAGGCCGAGAACCTGGAGCGAAGCAACCAGGAAGGCGATGATGATGAACCACTCGACGAGGCCGCCGATGAAGGCGCCGGAATTAAGGTTGAAGCCAGCACGCTTCATGACATGGCCGAGGCCAGCCTGTTCAAGCGCGGTGTCGAGCTTGATCGTGCGGATGATGTGGGCGATGAGCTTGCCGACAAGCGATCCGATAACCCAGCCGATGACGAAAATGATGATCGCCGCGACGAGGGCTGGAAGGAAGCCAATGACGCCGCCCCAAATGTTCTGGAAAGAACCCGTGATGGAATCTCCCCATGCTTGGATTTGCATGATGATAATGATTACTACTAGCGCTTAATAAGTGTACTTGCGCGGCGAAGGGAGTGCCGCACGACCTTTTGTACATTCATAATTATAGCAATTAAAAAATCCGCCAGGGCAAGGCCTGGGGATAAAAAACCCGCTCTGTTACTTGCTAGAAACGCCGATCTTATCGAGAAGGACCGTGTGAGGATAGTCAAAGACGTCGCGGACGAGCTTGTCGTTCATGCTCACACGATAAGCGTAATCAGGTGCGGAAAGCACTGCGTAGCGAATATCTTTGCCCATATCGGATTCGATGCTCCGAACGATCCTGCCCATGGACGTGGTTTTCACATTGTCCCCTATCACGAAGAGATCGAGGCGGCTATCAGGCTCGCCTGTGAAAATACCCGAGACAATAACTGCCTTGATGCGGCCAGCTTTCTCGAGACGTCGCACGACGGCCCTGTTTTCAAGCGAGTGGGTCTTAATAAGAAAATCCGAAAGAGCCGCTACATATTTGAACTTTGAATCAAGGGCGAACGCTTTGACCTTTTTCTTCTTTTCGACGGTCCTTTTGCCCTTCTTTACGGAAACGATCTTGTTCATTTTAACGGTCTTTATAAGGCCGACTTTCTTCAAGAATGCGGCTTCCTTTTCAATATCGCGTTCACGGGCATCTGTTTTGCCCTTGATATATTCGACATCGAACTGCTTGTCAGGATTAAAGAGGAAAAGGCGCATCATTCTGACGCGGAGCTCCGAACCGAAAAGGCGTGAAAGTATGACCATGGTGTGGGAATATTGCCGTGATTATATAGCATTTCCCGCTAAATGAAAAAGCCGGATATTTCATCCGACTTTGCTTCAGGCAACACGGCGAAGGGAGGGCCTTTTCCGGATGCCTACCCGCTTCCCTTTTGGGGCGGGTGGTGTGAGCACGATCGAGTAGATCTTGCCCTTTTTCTTACGAATGACGAGCCTTGGCATATCTCGTTAAAGGATACCATGCGATTTCTCGGCGCAAAAAAGCCCTCTGGGGAGAGGGCTTTTTTGTGTGAGAGAGCTTACTTGAGCTCCACCTTGCCGCCTGCGGCTTCGATGTCCTTCTTGAGCTTCTCTGCGTCTTCTTTCTTGACGCCTTCCTTGAGAACCTTCGGAGCGCCGTCGACGAGGTCCTTCGCCTCCTTGAGGCCGAGGCCGAGAGCCTCTTTGACGACCTTGATGACGTTGATCTTCGATGCGCCGCCGTCCTTGAGTTCTACCGTGAAGGTAGACTTCTCTTCGCCGGCTGGAGCTGCACCTGCTGCTGGAGCTGCTGCAACTGCTGCAGCCGATACGCCAAACTTCTCCTCGAGGTGCTTCACGAGTTCGTGAAGATCGAGAACGGTCATGGTGTCGAGAGCGTCGACAATTGCCTTGAACTTAGCTGGGGTTTCTGCCATATGATTTTGATAATTCGATTGATAATTATGCTGCCGGGGTTCCCTTCTTCTTTGCTATCTCGCTTGTCGCGATGACGAAACGCTGGATAGGAGAATTGATGAGATTGACCACCTGAGCGTAGAGAGTCTTCTTGTCCGGAATCGAGCTGTATGCGAGGACATCAGCCTTGGAGATGAACTTTCCTTCGAAAATACCTCCGAGGATCTGAAGCATGTCCTTATTCTTCTTGAGGAACGATCCGACTTCGCGCGATGGCGAGAGGTTGTCCGCGCTGTAAGCGACGGCTACTTCCGCTGCCATCTCCGGCTTTACGCCTTCGATTTTCGCTGCGTCGAGAGCGCGATTGAGGAGGGTTTTCTTAGCGACAACGTAATCAACTCCCTGCGCGCGGAAACCCATGCGCATCCTGTTGGCGTCATTCACCTTGAGGCCTTTGAAACCTACGAATACCGCGCCTTTCGAACCCTTGAAGACAGTCTCGAGCTCGGAAACGAGCTCCTTCTTCTTGTCTTTGCTGATTGGCATGCAATACAAACTAACCTTGTAATGAAAGGCTTTGAAACGAGAGTGTTCGACCTCAGCGGGCTTGCCTCTTTCGAGGATTAGGGCTCTGTTGAGCCGCCACGCTTTCTCTGGCCTTTCGTGCTAGAAGAATAGCCAATTTCGGGTCTTTTTGCAAACAGACCAAAGAAAAGGCCTGTCCGAACGGACAGGCCTTGAATGCCGAAATGCTACCGGTAATCGGTAGCGGCGATTTCGCCTCTCACTTCTTCTTCGACCGTCGCACGCCTCGATGCCTCGCTCTCCTTATAGAGCTCCACAAGGCGCCCCCAAATAGGCGCGCCGCCTGGAGCCCGATAGACGATGAGCGTCTGGGTATAGCCGCAATAAGAGACCATGTAGCGCACCAGAGACATTTTTTCCTTGCCGATCTGATTGAGCTTCATGCCGATGGAAACCTCGTGGTCGGAATACGGCAGGACCAAGGCCCGCAGCTCTGTCTTTTCTTTTTTCAGTTCCGGCTTGCACCAGAACAACCAGAACAGCAGAATGTGCCGGGCGACCGGGTGGGCCCATTCGGCTTCGAAAGAGACGACGTCGCCTTCTTCGTCGACGAAGTATATGGTCTCACCGAGATTTATGTCTGAAACAGGCTGAGGATCTTCGAAGTAGATCGTCGACCCGTGCTCCGTATGCTTGCGCTCGGCGATTTTGGTCGGGACATAGTCCCAGAGCTCGAGACCGAAGCCCGAGACAAAGATCTGCCGGACTGGCATGATCTCGCCGCCAATCTTCCGGATTGTACCGGAAAAGGCACGTTCACTTTCGAGCCATTTCTTGAGCCATGGCATCTGCCGGAGATACGCTTCCAGCTTCTCGGCCGGCATGCGATTGCCATGCCTACCTTCCAGAATGATTACGCGTTGAGTCAACATAGCAATAACACCCATCAGTTGCCGCCGGTCCTCGGTCTCGCATTGCGCGAGCGGAGGCCGTGCGCCGAAATGGACCAGGCTCTGCGTTGCGCAGACTGGTGCGTCAATGAGCTTTGAGGCAACTTTAGCCCGACCGCAATTCGAACGCAAGTTGGAATTCCTGGCATTAAAAAACCCGTCCGCAAAGGACGGGCTTTGAAATCAGGAAACCTTGAGGCGCGCGGCTCGCGCACGCAATTCGTGAAGCCGAACTCCCGTGGCAATGAGATCCTTCTTCTCGTAAAGAAGGCTGCCGAACTGGTTCCATGAAAAGACATCGAAGAATTTCAGTACCTCCGGATCGTTCTCGTCTTCCCAGCATGCTTCGAATACGAGTTCCGGCGGCTTGTAGGCAAAATGGATCTTGATGCGATTGCCGCGACCATTCGCGCCGAACGTGCCTTCGATGGTGAACCCGGACAGGTTCTGAATTCTCTTCGTGACCGCAGCGTCCTGAGGTGTGCCCGGATTAATCGTTTCCCCGAGCTTATCCAACAGTTCGCGTGCGCCGGCGATGTATTTCTTAACCTGGACGAGCCGTGTATCAGTAGCCTCGGCTATCCGCATGATTTCAGCACTTATCATTATTTCCTCCTTGGGTTGAAAGATCCTTTCTCTGCAAACTACAATAGAATCATAATTTGTCAATAAAAAGCCCGTCCGCAAAGGACGGGCTTTTATCAGCTGACGGCGATCCCGAGGCGCTTCGCTTTGGCCTTGAGACCCGAGAGCCGCTGCTCTAGATTCACTTCTTGGCGAACGGCCTCGTTGTCGGAGGCGAGCTTCTTCCGCCAGGCTTTGATGTGCTTTTGGAGATCATCGAGGACGAGATTCAGGGCGGCGTCCCAGCCGCTCACTTCATCGTACGTTCGCACCTGGAGATTATCTTCATCCTGCCAGTACACCAAGAACGAAACGACCCCATCTCCCCGGTACGACGTGGGCTGCCGGTAGAAAATCCGGATCTCGTTCCCGCCGAACTGCGTCATTCCGAAGACTCCCTCAAACGTGAAGCCATGGAAGTCGTGAAGCTTCTGGGTGATCTTCGTGTGACACGAACCCTGATACCGATCAGTTTCCGTGCCGATGGTACTGAGGAGCTCCGAAACTTCCTTGATATACCGAAGAACGTTTTTGAGCCGAAACGCCACTTGTGCATCAAGACGTTTGATTTCGCTTTCAAGATTCGCGTTTTTGCGCGATGTATTCATGTATTCTCCTTTTGATGTGAAAAGATCGTATTTCCCCCACGCTATTCTTCGAACACATGAAAGTCAAGGACGGCTAATTTCGGAGCGGTGTCGCCGATTCGGCGGCTTTTATAGCCGAAATAAGGCTCTCTGAAGAGAAATATTGCCCAAGCTTCCCTTTCCAATTCGGATTTCTTATATCGATGTCAGGCATGACCCCGCTTCCTTCGATTGGCTGATTGTCATCGCGGAGCGTCAGGCTATGCACGAGAAGGAGCGAGAATTTTTGGGCCGGATCGACGGTCGTTTCAAGCGGAAATGTATTCTCGACCGTTCCCCACCCGCGCGACGGCGTGCCGACCGAGTGCGCGAGACGGAGGCGCTTCATAGCCGCCGTGGTCACTTCCGCAGTCGACTGCGTCATACCGTCGGTGAGAATGGCAATTTCCTTATAGCGCGCAAGTTCGGGAAAAAGGGCTGTCGTCGTGCGCTGGGGCACATAGTTTCCCTGATGAAAAAGATCGTATGCGTACTGATTCGGACCGATGAAAAGTCCTACGAATTCCCCGGCAAAATCGAGTGCTCCGCCGAGATTGCCTCGAAGATCGAGCACCATGCTGTCGAGACCTGGCGTTGTTGAAGCGGCAAGCACCTTCCTGCCGAATTCGATAAACGTGGTCGGCGCAATCTTGCTCATGCTTATATAGAGCGTCCTTCCCATAATCTTGCTTGCGACCGTCGGCTCAATGCCTGCTGCATCATAGAGGTCTTTCGTATCTGGGTTCGCAAGCACTTGTTTTGCATACGCGATCTGCTTGAGCTCGGCTTTCGCTTCTGAAGATGTGGCATTTGCAAGCGCTTTCGACTTCTCGTCGTACGCTCGGGTGACATCGGAAGCCGATGCACCTTTTGAAAGTCCCAAATTTTGATAAAGATCGTTCGACGGATTCACATTGCTCACGTTCTGTCGAAGCGCTGTTTCCTGGGCCGCCGAAAGGAGCTCTCCGTGCCCTATTGGAGGAAGGTTGTAGAGAGCGACTATGAGCGTGTTTACGGCAATTTCCTTACGCGCTTCGGACGAAGTCGCATTCTTCATGACCGAAGCGATCATGGACGCGGTGCCAGCACGATCTTCGGAAGGCAGAAGTGGAACAACAGGACTGCCAATTGCCTTCTGAAGCGAAAGCTGAAAATGGTCAGCAAGAGCCGCTTCAGATGTCGATGCCCAATAGTTCGCCCGAATCGTATCGTATGCCTCCATATCGAAGCGCACATAGGGATCGCTTTCTTGTGGCGTCTTATACGTCGGGTGCGAAGCGTTTCTTCCCGTCCCAAAATAGAAACCAGTCAGGATGACGACAAAAACGCCTGCAATCGCAATAATGATCTTCTTCATTTAATTTATTTTCTTGGCTTCTAGGGAGACCGAAAGACCGACCGTATCCGAAAGGCCTGGGGCCCAAATACCGAAATCAGACCTCTCCATGGACGACGTTGCGGTAACGATGATGAAATCCTTCCGCTTGAGAAGCGTCGCGTGGAATATGACGGGTTTTGAGACGCCAGCAATCGCGAGAGTGCCGGGCAAATCGAAAGAAATCGGCTTTCCGAGAGCAATCGTTCCCGGGCTGCCGATGTATTTAGGCGTAAAGACAATAAAGGCATTCTCCGGCTGATTAGTGCGGAGCGAAAAATTCGCCATGAGATTATCCGCGAGCCTATTCCCCGTCGAAAGAGATCGAGCATCAATTGTCGTTGAACTTAAATCGAGGTACGAGTCGGTAAGAGCAATGTCGCCGCCAATCTCATTTGTCGAGCCAACGATGTGGCCAATTCGAAACTCTGCCGAAGAATCATTGCTTGATATCCGATAGAGCGATGTGACATCGGAAAGCGGACGGAGGACCGCCGCGACTCGGGCAATATCACCGGAGGATTCCGTTTTCGGACGGGAAACGTACGCAAAGAACCCAGCGAGGCAAATGGTGAGCACAAGGACGAGAGCCGCGACAGATTTTGCAAAGAGTTTCATGGACTAAGTATAACTTCCGACGGACCGGCTTCCTAATTCATGGAAGGAACGCACGCGACTGAACCATCCGGCGTTGTGCGGCACGATCCCGAAACCGTGCCCATCGGCGTATCGAACGAGCAAGACGCATCTGTCGTCTTGCCAGAGCACGCTGATATTGCCTGCTGCGGCGGGGTCTTGCCTCCGCCCTGCCCTCCCTGAACTCTCTGCTGCTGTCCACCTTGCTGGCCTCCGGAAAGCACTTGATACGAAACAGGCTTTCCCCTGAAGCAGCTTACCGAATAAGGAAAGTCGTGCGTAAGCACATAGTGATATGTCGTCTTCTTCTTGCCATCTACAATAATTTCGCTCGTTATGCCATGACATTCGTCGAGGCTCGCCGTGGAAAGATATTTGTTAGGAGCGACCTCTGGACCCGTGATTGGGAATCCGTCGAGCGCATAACCAAGAACCGTAGTTTCGCTTATGTCCTTGAAACACGATGAAAGTCCGTGATAGTGATACTCGCCGCCTCCCTGCGGATGACCTTCGCATGAGTCTTGGATTTCGTGAGCCTGCGCATCGCGAAGCCCTGCATCAAATCCGTTGAAGAGCGGCACGCCCGAGAGCATGACGCCGACTTCCATGCCCATGCAGTACGGAGTTAGAGAATACGTCGGATTGGCAGGAAGCGCGTCATGAAGCAACTCGGTCGATATCGTGTTCGGATTCGGATCATAGAGGTGAGCCGGATCGTTCGAGGCGACAGGAAATACGCCTGTTGTGTGGCTTGTTGGTAATCCGTTTCCGGAAAGAGTTCGAGTGCTTCCCTGTACAACGTTTGAGAATGTCGCATTCGGCCACGAAACCGCTCCCTCAACGGAAACCTTTTCTGAAAGATTCCACGTTGAACCGTGAATCCAGGGACCGTTCACCATTGAACCCGGATTGTCCATCCGTACGTTGCAAAGATAGATGTATCCCTTCTTCGGACCGGAAGTTACGTACTTTGAATCGGAGAGCGGAAGCGTATCCGCCGGTGCCGAGGCAAGTTTCAAGAGATCATCTTCTGAAAGAGCCGCGGGCATCGAGGATGCGCTTACCGCTTGAGCAGTAATACTTGCACGACCGGAGGTAGCGGGATTTTCTTGGTTCTTTTCCGTCACGCTTGATGTTCCTGACGTATCAGCTGGCGCAGCCTCCTCGGATGTTGTCGCGTAGTGCGAAACATCGCTCAAAGCGGCGGGTGATGTCGTTGAAGCCGAAGGCGTGTGCGACAAGCCGAATATGCTTGCGACCGCGATGGCAATAGCAGAGATAAATTTAAAAAACATTTGATGATCTCAGGGAATAATGAATCCAGTATATCAAGGCGATGGCTTGGAAAACATGCTCAAAAACAACCCAAAAATCACCTTCTCGATAAGAAACACGATCCTCTTCAGAGAATCAAATACAGAGGCAGTGTTTTCGCGTAACTCTACAGATGCTGTCACTGTCGCGTCGACAAACTTCGCATCTTTTTGGACAGAAGCTTGTCTGACTACGATGCGCTTAGGACCAGGAGTCCTTGTGCGGACAGATATTTGAGGGAGGCTGGTTGTTGCCGCAGGTAAAATCCGCGCAGGAACCGCCGCATGCGAGTTCTGTGAATACAGATGCCGGACTTGATCCTTACCTGTTTCGTTTTGAGTTTCAAGAACCGTTTGCTCCTGATGCGGCTCACCTGATTCATCCGAAGTCGTTATTTCGGGAAAATCTTGGGCATTCCGTATACTGAATTCTCTTTTTTCATTAGGAACGATTGTGCCCGAATAGGAACTAGTCGCCACGCCCGTATCCGTAATTAGAGCGGATTCAAGAGAATACTCTCCGGTGCCCTTCCCTGTAATTGTTACTGAATAATTTTTCGAGGCAGGGTCAGAGATTGAAACGAATTGCACTTTGTTTTCAGCGCCGGAATAGAAGGAACCCGGTATTTCCTCCTTATAAGAATGAGCCAATAGGTCAAAACCGGTCGATTTACCGTCTGAGTCAGAAACAAGAATGTCGGCCGGTGAATGCATCACCATGAGGAGCACTCGAGATGGAACTGGTCCGTAATCAGTCTCTGGCGACGTGCTCCCAGTGAGAAATGATATTGCTTTCGACTCGGCAGAAACCGGCAACTCAAGGTGGGATGAGGATATTTCCGAATCATCCGTGCCAAGCAAGGCACTTTGAACAGGCACGGTTCCGTCGCCTGTACCATATTCATAACCGGTCGGTTCTCCGTCGAACCATCTTTCGGAGGACGTCGCTCCAACATCTATAATCGAAATCGTGCTCGACGGTTCATTGCCGAGAATGTTCATCACGTCGATTGAAGAACTCGCAAAAAATGCTGGTCCCTTATCGAGGCTTTCCAGAAATTCGTTCCTCGGATAACCGTCAGGATAGTCGACTATTTGAGAAAAGCCGCGCTTGCGAAGATACCCAAAAATCGGCAGTAGTTCGCTTATTGATGGCATCCCACCATTCCTCACATAGTCCAAAGCATCGCGGGCGCCATTCGCTTTTGCATATAAATTTATCAGGAACGAGAGAAGCTGATTTCGCAATGATCCGCCAAGCTCTCCCCCTTCAGTCATAAGATACGCTTCCGGAGCTCCGAGGTGCGGAGTGCCGAGAAACACGAGCTTGCGTATGTCATTTTCATATTCCGGGGACTTCGCATACGACTCGGCCACAAGCCCTCCCATGGAATGGGCGATAACGTCGACGCTTGCGCATCCGCAAGCCGCTTTCGCTTCGTTGATGGTGTTTTTAAAAAGATTCGACGTTTCCTCGACCGACTTCTTCCAGTCATACGGCAGGACGAAAAGCGACGTGCTCGCAGAATACCCGTTTTTGCGAAGCGCACTGAGAAGGCCGTCATATACATGCAAGATCGGATCAATAACCCACTTTCCGTCTTTCTCGGCAGAACCGAGCATGCCAGGAATCACAATGACTGGCGGTCGGTATGGCGGCTGCTGTTGGCTGATATGCGGGATCGAAACAGAACTCGAAGTCGCTCCAGCATCCGGTGGAAACGAAAGCCATGGAGAAAAATCGACCTTGGGAAATGCCCACGCGCCCAAAGCTGCTAGGTTGCTGTTGTTTTTTGGACCCGACACGTCTCCCCACCAATCGTTACTCGCTCGTATCGTGCCCGAGTAATCGGAAGGAACGTATATGCCATTTTCAACGCCATCGAAGCTCGAACTTGAGACCGACACATCGCCGCCGGAGACATGGATACCCTCTGGCTCGTTTGAAAAAATAGCGTCCTCTGCCGAAAATCGTCCGTCTCCCTGCACTTCAATGCCTGCGTGCGCCGAATCAGAAAAAGTTGATTGGCGCGCAAGCACGTTTCCACCCCGAACAAGAACAAGCGGCTCGTCTGTGCATCCATTCGAACATATATGTTCTCCTCCGAACCGGACGATCATATGAGAAAGTATTCCTGACGACCCAGGGGAGAAAAGTATTGGATTATCCCAATCACCCGCTTTCGCACGTGAGGGACCATATCGCGCGACCGGAATACTTGAAGAGGCGGCAAAGCCGAGAGCGCAAGCAAAATCGTTTTCAATGCTTCCTGTATAGACAGGGGTCGGACAATTTCCATCGATCTCTGAGAGAGAAACAACTGCCTCAAGCGCCGAACCATAAGGAACCGGCGGATCACCGACAGCAAAAGTACTCGTTCCAACGTATGCGCTGCCGGATCTGCCCCCTCCTGAGTCTGTCGCCCATACAATGTGTTCTAGCACCGATCCGTCCGAAAAACCGATATGAATGCCGCCGTCTACATTTTCTGTAACAAGCGCCGGTTCAGTCGAGGAACTGAAAACACGAACATAGCCCGACGTGTCACCACCAAGGCTCGCGTCGCGTATCGACGTGAAAGATACCGTGTCTGTTGCATCGCCGTTTGCAACAAGCGATCCTTCGATTTCGAAAAAATATCCAGGAGAAAGCTTTACAATAGTTCCGGGACTAAGAGATAACGTAACCCCGGGATTTACGATCGCTCCTTTTGGAAGAAGGTAAGGGCTTCCCTCTTTCGTCCATGTCGTATCCGTGGCAATTCCGCTTTCCCAAACGATCGTTGGAGCAGCGAGCGACACTCGCGGAATACTGAGAAAACCTACGGCAAAAATAGCCGAAAAAACGACAAGACTAGTGAACGATAGCGGTCTGCGAGCCGTCGCTGCCGTTTTCGAAATAACCCGCCACGTAGAGAACACCGAGCGAGAGCCCGATGATAATGAAGAGGCCAAAGGCGAATCTGAAGAATGTCTTGTCGAACATGTATACATGATATCATTTTTGATCGCTTGTATTTCCGAAGGAGCCGAACGCTTGCTTGAACCGCTCGATGTCAAAACCAGGAGGCAGAGTAATTACCGCCTGAGAAGCAATTGAAGAATTTTCTACCGATCTTGCCTTCTCTGACCCAGACGGATCGACCAGAGAAAGGAATGAGCTGGGAGCAAAATTCGATCGGTCAAAAACAATTCTCACCGAAGAGCGCGGAGATATGATCGTGTCTTCGGAGATCTGGATGTGCGCATGATCTCCCACGAGTGAATAACCGCCAATGTTTACTTCGTAGTCGTCAGGATTGGAAATCTGAACACTGTCAGAAGTCACGGCTGAAATTCCAAGGTGAGGATCGACAATTTTTGCGCTCGTTCGAGCAACTGCGTGTGTGCTCCCGAAATCGCTGTTTAAAATGATGATGTAATCACCCGGATACTCATATGTGTGATTGACCTGACCACCAAATGCCCGAGTACCATCGCCGAAGGACCAGGAATTCAGAGGGCTATTACCGGAAAACGAAACGCCTTCCTGGCTTTTGATTTTGGCCTCAAACGAGAGGGGCGACCCAACAAACCCAAGCCGTGGTCTACCAAGAGACACTTCGAAATCAGCGTCCGTAAATGATGCAGAAAGCGATTCCTGACTTGCATATGCTGCAGTAGCCTGGGTGGCAGTTTGAAAAGTGACGGGGTACGAACTCACACTCGTCGAAGAGACCGGCGCCGAGGGATTACTCGAAAGCGAAGCGCCAGGGCTCGGAATTGCGGTAATCCAGATCAATCCGGATTTTTGAAGCGAATTTCCATCGCCCGATGCACCCCATGATTTGTCGTATGCAACAGAATCCGCCAGATTGCCTGAAGGGTCCTTCAGCTCCAGAGTTTCTCCTGAATTATCAAGAGAAAATGAACTCGTAAAAAGCGCGCCGGAAAATCCGGGATAGTCAGACTTGAATTTTGAGGAATCCTCAGCAATTACTGCATAGGCTCCCGGCAAAACCTCAGGATCCGATACCGCTGTGATCTTGTGATTGGTATTCGCCTCGAAGAATTTCCACGCCGAAAGATCGATCGGAGAATCGGTGGTATTCTCGACCTCAATCCATTCCCTGCCGACGTCTGTACCAGGGACGTCATACATGATCTCGGTAATGAGAGCGGCATGAACCGCAGCTGGCAGCAGAGATATAACAAAAATGAAAATGATGGTTCCTTTCATGGAACCATCATTTCAGTTTCTGCTTAAGAAACGATGAAGCGTGATATTAATACTTGAGCTGATCGACCACCCGGCCGTTCTTATCGTAAAGAG
>DASTXF010000106.1:0-3528 GCA_035765615.1 Minisyncoccota bacterium
TGTTCGAGAGGTCGCTCTGAAATTGGGTCGAGGCATCATCCCGTACGAATATGCCATACCACCAGGGATAATTGACCGTAACATTCCCGCTCGCATCTACGGTCGCCTGGACGGTGGCGGTCACCGGAACAAGGCCGAGAAATTTCGCCGGTTCGCGGTACCAGACTGACACCTGATTGTCATTCGAAGCGATCTTCGTGACATTTTCATCCGCCATCATAAGAGCTCGAGCATACGTCGAGAAATCTCCTTCCGTCGTGACATTCGTCGGAGAGATGTATGCGGTTGAAGTAGCCGTGACATCCTGTCGGGTAATGACAAAGGTATTCGCATTTGAAGAACCCACGCCCGCCATGGCGCCATTCAGGGTGTTATACGCTGCATTCGCATTTGCTGAAGCGGCATTCGTATTGGTGGCGCTTGCACTCGTCGTGTTGTTTGCCGCAGCCTTATTTCGAGATGCACTCGAAGTGTTTGCCGAAGCGCTCATTCCTGTATTTACGTCTGCCCCAGCATTTATAGTCGAAGACGGAGCCCCCACCGTCGCGCTTGCGTCTATGCCCCCGTAAAGACCCGTCGATCCAGTAATCTGCGCGGAAGCCGGAAGCGCTACGGCAAGAGCGGCAAAGGCCGCGCAGTATGCTATTGCCTGTTTTTTCATAAGGAGTTCTTAACTTAGTAATCGTATGGGGCGTGTCCTGTCTAATAGTCTGCCCCGTATCCTTACTACGATATGCCTCCCTAAATTGTTGTTCGCTTATATGCGGAGATACTTGCGCACCGCGAGATAACTCGACACAGCGCCAAGCAATATGCCGGCACCGAGGATTACCGACATGATTGCCGGCATATTCGAGGTGTAATACGCAAAGAGGCTGAAGCCGCTAAAGAATGTTGCCGTCACTTTCGATACCCAGAAGGTTGCCGGATAAAAAAGGATAAGGGTGATGAGAGCAGAAACGACGCCGTACATGATTCCCGAAATGATGAACGGGCCGCGCACGAAACGGTTCGAAGCGCCGACAAGACGCATGACCGATATTTCCTCGCGAGCTATATAAATAGCCAGCCGAATGGTGTTGAAGATAATGAGAATCGATATGATGACGAGCGCGAGCGTGATACCGAAAGCGATCTTGGTGCCTCCCGCTATCATTTTGGTAAGCGTATCGATAGCGGTCTTGTTCTGATAGTAGTTGATCTTGTCGATGAATGTGCCCTGGTCTCCCGATTCGGAATCGAGGAATTTGGCAATGCCTTCGTACTGGGACGGATCCTTGGCCTTGATATTAAGAATGGCACCGAGAGGATTGTCGCCGAGCTCGTCGAGGGCCTGAAGCGTGATCTGGTCATTCTCATGAACGCTCTTGAAGTTCTGAAGCGCCTGATCGCGCGACACGTAATCCACACTTGCAACTTCCGGGAGCGCCTGGAGTTTTTTCTCGAGGGCGAGAATGTCTGTTTCGTCTGCCGACGGCACGAAGTAGACATTCACGTCTACCTTGTTTTTGATCTGGGTAAGGGACGTATCAAGGATTGCTCCGGCGAACATCACGCCGCCGAGCACAAAAAGCGTAAGAGTGATGATAAGTACCGAAGAAAGCGAAACGAAGCCGTTTCTCCAGAACGAGACGAAGCCTGACTTCATGATGCGACGGGTGGTGGTCCAAAACATGGCTTGATTATATAGCGTAACGGCCTTCTTTGTCGTCGCGGATGATCTTACCTTTTTCCATGGTAATAACGCGACGGCCGATATTCTCGATTACGCCTTTGTTGTGAGTGGTAAGGATCACCGTGGTGCCGAGATCGTTAATCTTTTTAAGTATTTGGACGATTTCAAAGGTATTGATCGGATCAAGGTTTCCTGTCGGCTCATCGGCAATGATGAGATCGGGCTGATTAATGATGGCCCGAGCGATCGCGACACGCTGCTTTTCTCCGCCCGAAAGCTCGTGCGGGAAATTCCATATTTTCCTGCCAAGATCGACAAGCTCGAGAACGTGCGGCACGTCGGAAGCGATTTCTTCATCGGTGCGTCCCGCCGCCTCCATAGCGAATGCAATGTTTTCAAACACTGTCTTATTCGGAATGAGCCTGAAATCCTGAAATACCGTGCCAATACGGCGGCGATATTCGGGAATCTTCTTGCTTTTGAGCTTGTGAATGTCAGTCGACTCAAAAAGCACCCTGCCCTTGCTAGGTTTTTCTTCGGCGAGGATCATTTTGATGAGGGTGGTCTTGCCCGCCCCGCTATGGCCGACGATGGAAACAAATTCCTTGGAGTCTACATGAAGGGAGACATCGTCGAGAGCTACTGAATCGTCCGAATATATCTTGCTTACCTTATCGAATCTGATCATCGTGACTATTCTACCACATTGGTGTTATGATAAAACCATGTTTGAACGTTTTTTTGGCGGGAAACCTGAAATTGAGGGTGGAAAAGACGAAGCGAGCGCACTTGAAGTCGTAAGGATGCTCAATGAGAGAATCCTGTTTTTGAGTTCGAAAGAAAAGGAGGCGGTAAGACGCGGTGAAAAAATCTTCGCGGATCAGTCCATTCACGAAAAATACAAAGAGGCTGCCGCACTCTTGGAAACAGGCGATGTTTCCCAGAATCTCAAAGAGGCACTCGAAGACACTATCGAGCGCATTGACGAGACCTATAAGATTTATAAGATCGACTAGATTCTCTTCTCTGCCTCAATAAAGAGGTCGATGCCGCCCTCGAGCACCGCGTCGACGTTCGCCGTCTCTACGGAAGTGCGGTGATCTTTGACCATTTTGTACGGATGAAGGACGTACGACCTGATCTGATTGCCCCATTCGATATCAGTGGTTTTGGAGATCTGCATGCCCTTTTCCTTGGCGAGGCGTTCGTCTTCGCGCATTTTGTATATTTTAGCCTGGAGTATCGACATTGCCCGTTCCCTGTTCTGGGCCTGGGATCGTTCGGAATCAACGTGGACAGCGATTTTGGTCGGAATATGGACGAGCCGGACGGCCGTTTCCCTCTTGTTTACGTTCTGGCCGCCCGGACCCGACGATCGGGCGAATTCAATCCTGATTTCCTCTGGCGGGATCGTTATTTTCTCCATCTTCTCGAATTTCGGAATCACTTCGACGAGCGAAAACGACGTGTGGCGTTTTTTTTCTGAATTGAACGGCGAAATACGGACGAGTCGATGCACGCCGGACTCTTTTTTAAGAGTTCCATAAGGCCCCGGTGCGCCGTCTTTGCCCTTGCCTTCGATTTCAAATGTCACGTTACGGTATCCGCCGTGGTCATTCTGGTTCTGATGAATGAAAGAAATTCCCCAGCCTTTCTTCGCCGCATATTTCATGTACATTTCGAGAAGTATGCGCGAAAAGTCCTCGGCATCGTCGCCGCCCGCGCCTGAGAATATCGTGACAACGGCATTTCCCTTCTCGTATTTTCCCGCTTCTGCAATTTCGGCCTTAAGCGAAGCCAATTCCTTAAGTGCGTTTTGCGCCCGTTCCTTGTCACTCCAAAAATCCGCCCCC
>DASTXF010000107.1:0-19243 GCA_035765615.1 Minisyncoccota bacterium
CCCTGTCGTCAAAGCGGCATTTGGCCCTATCGTCTAGTGGCTAGGACGTATCCCTCTCACGGATAAAACCGGGGTTCGACTCCCCGTAGGGTCACACAAATAAAAGCCCCATATTCAGATTTTCTGATATAGGGCTGAAATGGATTACTGCACAGGAGTAAGATGGAATACTCGAGACCCCTTCTCCCTCCGCCTATCATCATTGACTGGCAAGGAACCGATGAACCAACTACGACCGAGAAGCTCAACATGTACGCTACGCAGCAAGCCCTTTCGGTCTCTGACAAAGAAAAGGTTAAGGCTACCATCTGTAATTAAAACACCGGTTTGGCCGAATTGCTGTTTCCAGATCAGATTGCTCACGTCGGCCAGTGATGTCTCGGCTTTCTTGGCATCACCGATCTTAGAAATCAGGGCCTTGTCAGTCGCGTCTTCCTCGAGAGTAAAGAAAGACAAGGGGTTGTGGATTTTCGAATCAACCTTGTGTGGGTGTTTCATTGATTGGTTCTGTTACCGAACGTGGGTATGGTCAGAAATCCCAACGAAGACACTGAACCCCACGTTCAGCGATCCTTCGTTGGGTCATATCTGGAAACGGGTATGTAGGCCGCAAGGCCTTGCTGGCGTGGGGTTCAGTGTATCTGTATCCCAAGCTAGCAATTACCCGCTAGCTTATTTTTATGAAAAGAAAAATTGAGATATCGGTCTTGGTGATCTATACATTGATCAATATAAAATTGATGTGGCCTATGATCATTAATAGTGGATACATCTTTGCAGTTTCAACACAAACAGGAGGTGCTCCAAACTTTACAGCGATTTTTGTGAGCCTGTTTCTTAACACCGCATTGATCATCTACTGGTTATCAAAAGAAAGGCCTTAAATGTATCGCTTTTAAGACCTTTAAGGTATATAGTTTCGGTGTGAAATTACATGGCCTATTTGTAGGCATAGACAAATACAAATCACCATTCATTAATGATCTTACCTGTTCATCAAAAGATGCGGAGGCCTTATATTCTCTTTTTGCGGATACGTTAGGAGGTGAAAATCTAGTCCTCCTGACAAATGAGACAGCAACACGCGCCACAGTTTTAGATCAATTTGAGAGATTAAAGTCAGTTGCTCCTGATGATTTGGTTGTTTTGGTTTTTTCAGGACATGGTTCAGATTCACATCATTTAATACTTCACGATACTGACGCATTAGATCTTGCGAATAGCGCGCTAGATCTCAATTTACTTACGGAGCTATTTGCAAGCATACCCGCAAAGAACACAATTCTGTTTCTCGACTGCTGCTTTGCCGGTGGTGCAGGAGCCAAAGTCTTTCACCCTAGCTATGCAACTAAGGCACCGGTGAAAAGCATTGAAGAGCTTCTAAAGCAAATCGGCGGAGAGGGGCGTCTCATCTTCAACGCCGCAAGTTTTGAACAAGAAGCAATTGAGGATAGAAAACGGGGTCACAGCTTATTTAGTTTTAACATCATCGAGGGACTGAAGGGTGCGCCTGAAGTCATAAATGGCGGTAAGATACCCGTTTTATCTTTAATCGAGTATGTCACAAAAAAGGTATCAGATTCAGCAAAAGCTTTAAACCACAAACAAGATCCTGTATTTGTCGGAAAGGTGACAGGTCAGTTCTATCTACCGATATTGAGCATGGGTCAAACCTATGCAAAATATTTTCCAAATAAGGTCATTCAAAAAATAGGAGGTTCTATAGATGAGCTAAAGATTTTCGGTTTCTCTCCTGATCTTCTGTCGATATGGCAAGGCTCAATATCTTCATTGAACGCCTTACAGCAAAGCGCAATTAATGACTTTGGTGTTCTTCAAGGAAACCATTTGCTTGTTTCTGCTCCCACCTCTTCAGGTAAGACAATGGTAGGAGAATTGGCTGCGTTAAAGGCGCATGCAGAAAATAAAAGGACTTATTTTCTGCTTCCAACTCGCGCTCTAGTAAATGATAAATACGAGGAATTCCACCGAAAATACGTTTCCTTTGGGTTAAGGGTCATCAGATCGACTGGTGAAATCGATAGCGATAACGATGCACTTATGCGGGGAAAGTTCGATATTGCCTTGCTGACCTACGAAAAATTTCTTCAATTGGTTTTAAACAGCCCTCATCTGCTCCGGCAAATTGGTTTGGTTGTCATAGACGAAGTCCAGATGATTGCGGACAAATCGAGGGGCGTTAATTTGGAATTTATAATCACCCTCCTGAAGTTGCAAAAGAATATTGGAATAGAGCCACAGTTGATAGCTCTTTCTGGTGTGATTGGGGATACCAATAATTTCGAAAATTGGTTGGGCGGCCGATTATTGAAGACAAAAGAGAGGCCTGTTCCTTTGGAGGAAGGAATTGTAGGAACGGATGGAGCTTTTCGATTTATAGATAGTTCTGGGAGTGAAAAAACACATGTTGGATATGTTGATGTTCAATACAGAAAAGGAAGCTCCCAAGACATTATCATTCCTTTGGTAAAAAAACTGGTCGAGGACGGAGAGAAAGTTATTGTCTTTAGAGAGACAAAACCTATTGTTCTCTCCACTGCCAGATACCTTAGCCGAGATCTCGGTCTTCCTAAGGCGGATGACGTTCTATCTCTATTGCCCACAGGAGATCCTTCAGGAGCTAGCGCAATACTTGCGGAAGTTCTAAACGGTGGAATTGCTTTTCACAACGCCGATCTTTATCCAGAAGAGCGTCTTGCTATAGAAGACGCGTTTAGGGACCCTTCTTCGAAATTAAGAGTAATTGTTTCCACAACTACCCTTGCAATGGGTGTTAACACCCCAGCGTGGTCTGTTGTAATCGCAGGGCTCAAACATCCACCTAATGAGCCATACTCTGTAGCGGAATACAAAAACATGGTTGGTCGGGCAGGCCGTAAGGGTTTTTCACCAAAAGGCAAAGCCTTTTTGATCTGCGCCTCTGTTTCAGAAGCAGATAGTAATTGGACAAACTACGTAAGAAATGAACCCGAGGAGATAGTATCGAGATTTGCAGATGGTGATCCAATGTCAATGATTTGCCGAGTACTAGCAACAGCATCGGCCGCACGGGTACCATCAATGTCCGAAAAAGATATCGTCAATTTCATTGAGCAAAGTTTTGGAGCATATGTTTTGCAACAGAAAGGAGGTTCTAGAATCTGGGGCGATGACGTGATCAAAAGTTCTCTTGAACTGCTCTCTCAACACGGATTAGTTGAGAAAAAGGGCGACCAATACTCCTTAACTGATTTAGGGAAAGCTGCTGGTGAATCAGGTATAAAATTCCAAAGCGTTCTCAATCTTGTCGAAGCTCTGACTGGTTTTACTCAAGGACAAATCAGCGCAGTAAACTTGATAAGTGCAACACAGGTGACCGAAGAACTTAACGATATCTTATTCCCAGTCCATAGCACATCACACCAAGAAAGGACTCGATGGCAAGGTGCCATTGCACAACAGAATATTGCCGGACAAATAAGGAACTCATTAAGATCAGGTGTGGCAAATGAAGCTGAATATACTAGGCGTTGCAAGAAAATTAGCGCAGTCTTAATGTGGATACAAGGAATAGAGATTGGAAAAATTGAATCATCGATATTGCAACACATGCCAAGCGATATTGCTGCGGGTGCTATTAAAGCTACGGCGGACAGGACAAGAGACTTGCTAGAACCAGTCTGCAGGATAGCAAGAATCATTTCTGCTAATAAATTAACCTTCACAAATGAAGTTGAAGATCTGTCAGCTCGATTGGAATTGGGAATCCCTCAAAACATAGTTTGGCTTGGGAAATTAGCCGGAAAGAAATTTGATAGACCAGAGTACATGCGTCTCTCCGAGCAAAATAAATCACCAAAAGATTTATTCGCATTGTCGGATAAAGAACTAGCAACTATTCTTTCTACTGACAAGATGGCTGTATTTCGAGATTTACAACCAATTTGGGAAAAAGAAGAGGAGCGAAAAAAGAAACAGGCAGAATTACCTATGCCCGCTATATCTGATTAGCCAAGCCTAGCTCTCTTCCGAAATTACACCAAAGCCCTAATTCTGCTACAATTTGGTTCCAATCAGCTCTAACAAGGGTCACACATATAAAAATATCCGGCTTCTGCCGGATATTTTTGTATGCAATGTGATGCCCTGATGGGCAGAGTCGAAAGCCGGAGCGCGACGGCGCGAGGTGGGGTCGCGGGCGAGGCCATCAGGCCGAGACCCGTGACCGACGAGCCGTAGGGTCACCACCAGTTCTGTTTCGATCCATTGAAACCAGTCCCCGCTCGGAGTACAATCAACTCATGATCTTCGGGAAGAGAAAAATCATGATTCTCCTCCTCGCGGCCCTGGCACTGCCGTTTCTTTTGGGTTCGGCGGGAATTGCCCATATCGGCATGGACATGGGGATGAACGGCATGGGCACGGGTGACTGCCCATTCGCTCCCGGCACGTCTCTTTGCACCATGACGCCGATTGAACACGTGGGTGCAGCCCAGAGCCTCTTCACGAGCCTTCCTCCGGCATATGGATTCGCCCTTCTCGCCCTTTTCATGTTTGCCCTCGCGGGAATGGCTGCAGTCGCATTGCTTTCGTTTTCGATTTCTCCTCCCGCGCCTCTCCGTTTCCTTTTCGCAACCGAATTCGCCCATGCGCCTCCCCGCTCTCTTCAGGAAGCATTCTCGCGGGGCATTCTTCATAGCAAGGCGTTCTAACGGCCTGTGGCGCGCCCCGAATATTTAACGTGGCGCTTTTTGCTTGTTTATAAGCCGTTATAACCTATGAAAACAGAAACATTACGAATCAAGGGTATGCACTGCGCCTCCTGCGCGCATATCATCGAAAAGACTCTCAGAAAAACGGAGGGCGTGCATTCGGCCGAAGCGAACTACGGAACCGAGCGCGCGAAAATCTCGTACGATCCGGAAAAAATCGGAATCGCCGAGATGAGCAAAAAGATAAAACCCTTGGGCTATGAACTCCTGGACATGCCCGGCATGAGCCCTGACAAGCACGCCGAGATTGCCGGGCGCCGTTCCGGAGTGCTTTCCGCCTTGCCTCTCGCTGCCATAAGCATATTCATCATGGCCTGGGACATGCTCGCGCGGATACACGCCGTTCCGGGACAACCGAAAATAGCTGAAGATTTCTTCCGCTATCTCCTTCCTGTCATGGCGACATACGTGCTCTTCGTCGTCGGCAAACCGTATCTTTCCGGCATGCTCCGGTTCTTCCGATACGGCAAAGCGAACATGGACACGCTTATCGGCATCGGCACGTCTGCGGCATTCCTCTACAGCTTCATTGCGACCGCCTTCGAAGGCCCGCTCCGGCCATTTATCGACACGAGCCACACATATTATGACGTGGCAATCGTCGTCATCACCTTCATTGCCCTCGGCAAATATCTCGAAGCCCGATCGAAAGTGAAAACGGGCGATGCCATTGAAAAGCTCCTCAAGCTCCAGGCCAAGACAGCTCTTGTCGTTCGTAGCGGCAAGGAGCATGAGATTCCAGTAGCCGACGTTCGGCATGGCGATCATGTCATCGTGAAGCCGGGAGCGAAAATCCCTGTCGACGGTGAGATTGTTGAAGGGTCTTCATTCGTTGACGAATCGATGGTTACCGGCGAACCGATGCCCGCCGAGAAAAAATCTGGAGACACGGTCATCGCGGGAACAATGAATACCACCAGCTCGTTCACGTTCAAGGCCACTAAAGTGGGATCGGAAACCCTGCTTGCCCACATCGTGAAAATGGTCGAAGAGGCGCAAGGCAGCAAAGCGCCCATCCAAGCTATCGCCGACAGGATTTCGGCAATATTCGTTCCTATCGTCTTGGTCCTTTCCTTCGTCGCTCTCGGGGCGTGGCTTCTCATCGGAAGCCGCTATCTCGGATTTCCGCAGGCGCTTTCCTTTGGCCTAACCTCGTTCGTCGGCATCCTGGTGATCGCTTGTCCATGCGCTCTCGGCCTCGCCACGCCAACAGCCATCATTGTCGGCGTCGGCAAGGGCGCCCGCGAGGGTATCCTCATCAAAGACGCAGCGGCCCTTGAAAAGCTCCATGAAATCGACACGGTAGTGGTCGACAAGACAGGCACCATTACCAAAGGCAAGCCGGAACTTGCCGGAATCAAGAATCATTCAAAGCTTGCTGAATCGGATATTATGGCTATCCTCGCAGGACTCGAAAGCAAATCGGAGCACCCGATCGCCCACGCTATAACGGAGCGAGCCAAGGAACAATCGGTCGAGCCTTCGCCTGTCGACCGCTTTGAAAGCATCAAAGGCAAGGGCGTAAAGGGCACGGTCCGCGGAATCGAGTATTTCGCCGGAAATGCAAAACTTATTGGAGACCTCAAGCTTACATTCGACACTGCTGCGGTCGAAGCGGAAACACTCCTCGGCAAGACTCCTGTCATCCTCGCCTCCGCCCGCGAAGTGATTGCCGTCGCCATGGTCGCCGATCAGATCAAGCCAGAATCGGCCCAAGCCGTGAGCGATCTCCGGAAGCTCGGCATAACGACCGTCATGCTCACGGGAGACCACAGAAATACCGCAGAATTCATCGCAGCCGAAGCAGGCATTGATCAAGTCATCGCCGAAGTTCTTCCCGACGATAAGCTGAATGCAATCAAGGATCTCCAGAAACAAGGCAAGATCGTCGCCATGGCTGGAGACGGCGTGAATGACGCGCCAGCCCTTGCCCAAGCCGATGTCGGCATTGCTATGGGAACGGGCACCGACGTGGCAATAGAGACCGCGGGAATCACCCTCCTCCACGGAGACATATCAAAGCTCGTGAAAGCGGTGAGACTTTCGAGAATGACCATGCGCGGCATAAAGCAGAACCTCTTCTGGGCCTTCTTCTACAATATTCTCGGCATTCCACTCGCGGGAGGACTGTTCTATCCCGCATTCGGATGGCTCCTCAACCCGATATTCGCCGGTTTGGCCATGGCCTTCTCGAGCGTGTCTGTCGTCGGAAATTCATTACGAATCAAAACCAAGAAACTCTAGATGAAAACATACTCACTGAATGTTTCCGGTATGCACTGCTCCGCTTGCGAGGCGCTTATCGAAGGCGAGCTTTTCGAGGCGAAAGGCATCCGCGCCAAAGCTTCGCTCGCCAAAGGCACGGTTGAAATCGAAGGCGATTTCGCCGGCGAGGCTCCGGACAAGCTCGCGGCTCGATTAACCGACGTTATCTCGCCTTTCGGTTACTCTTTGTCCGTGGCGAAACCGGTTCATACGATCGCCTGGGGCGATTTCACCATCGCTGTACCGATCGCCCTCGCATTCATCCTTGTCTTCATTGGCCTCCAGAAAATCGGTATCGTGAATCTCGTAAGCATTACAAGCGTAAGTTATGGCACCGCATTCGTGGTTGGCCTCATCGCGTCGATTTCGACATGCATGGCAATCGTCGGCGGGCTTGTTCTCTCCATGTCGGCCAGTTTCGCCAAGGAAGGCGATACGGTAAAGCCGCAAATGCTCTTCCATGTCGGACGGCTCGTCTCGTTCTTCGTCCTTGGCGGCGTGATCGGCGCTCTAGGATCGGTGTTTAGGCTCGGAACCGGTAGCACCCTCGTCGTGGGGATCATCGTCGCCCTTGTTCTCTTCATCCTTGGCGTGAACTTGCTCGATGTATTTCCCTGGATGAAGCGTCTCACCCCCGCCCTACCAAGCTTCATGAGCAAACGAGTGGAAAAGCTCAAGGGTGCTAACCATACCCTCACGCCGCTCCTCGTCGGCATCGTCACGTTCTTCTTGCCATGCGGATTCACCCAATCAATGCAGGTGTACGCCCTTTCAACCGGAAGCTTCTTCACCGGGGCATTCACCATGTTTTCCTTCGCCCTCGGCACACTGCCTGTCCTTTCTCTTCTCAGTTTTGGCTCAGCACGTCTCCACGGTGCGGCTCGATCAGGGGCTTTCTTCAAGGCGGCGGGAATCGTGGTCATCTTCTTCGCGCTTATCAACCTTGCGACGAGCCTCGCGGCGGCAGGCATCATGCCTCCTCTCGTAAACTTCTAACATCAAACAAGCAACCATCATGAAAAATAAAGGCTTAGCAGTATCAATTCTCGGAGCGGGCATCATTATCGCCTTCGCGATCATTCTCGCGGGCGGATCGGGCGGCGGATCTTCAGCCGGAAGCGGTTCTCCTTCAAATCAAAATGTATCCGTCGCCGATGGAACCCAGTACATCGATATAGCAGTCAAAGGAGGCTATTATCCGCGCATCACGAGAGCCAAAGCCGGAATCCCGACGAAACTCCGCCTGAAAACGAACGGCACATTCGACTGCTCGTCGGCCGTGGTTATTCCGTCGCTTGGATATAGATCATACCTGCCTCAGACAGGCACAACTGAGGTCGACATCCCTCCGCAGGCGGCTGGAACGGCTCTCCAAGGCCTCTGCGCCATGGGAATGTACAACTTCCGCATCCAATTCGAATAAAACGGCCCGCGGCATTGTTGACCGAATTAACTAATCATGATATAATGTATAGCAAATCAACCCTGAACCTTGAGTCTTCCAAATGAATGCCTTCCGCAACGTCCTCGTGAAGCTGAGCGGGGTTTGCGCCTTGCTCGTCTCCCTGCCTGTCATCTATCGGATTTATGAGGGCGACCTCCTGAATCCCACGAGCTACTTCCTCTGGTCGTCGCTCTCCCTCGTCTGTTTCGTTGTCCTCATTCGGGCAAACGAAGGCGGCCACACCATGATGGTGGGCTACTTCCTTTCCGATCTCTGCATCGGAACGTATGCCTTGATTAAGGGCGGCCAGTCGAAGTTTGGCTGGTTTGAAATCCTCGTCATCTGCCTCACGGTGATCTGCGCAGCAATATTCGCCCGGTGCGAACTTCGAAAGAAGTACAATCCGGCGGTTATCGCAAGCGGGATCGCATGCGTCGTTGCGGGAATTCCCCTCCTCATCGACGCATTCGTCCATCCATACAAAATGAGCTACATGATCTGCCTTTGCTACTTGGCGATCAGCCTCTTTGGGTATTTCGGCGAGACGACATTCAAGGGGAAGTTCATTCCCGGTCTCTCGGCGGTATACTGGCTCGTCATTCTGGGCGGCGTCGCCGTCGAGCGGGCATAAGTCATTCTCTGCCCCGCTTTGGAAAGCTCCGCTTCCCAAAGCGGGGCTTTTCTTTTTATAAGTCGTGTGGTATTTTCACGACGTCCTGCTCCTTTCAATTCATTTTCTTTTTCTTTTCTTTCACGTATGGAGCGAAAAAACATCGTCTCGGGAATTTGGAAGTTCCGCGACCGCGTATCGGTCGAGGAACTCGGCGAAGTCGCCAAGAAATGGGCCGAGGATAAGAACTATCTCCAGCTCTATGTACGGCGCGCCTCGAATGATCAGTACGGCATCGGCTTCATGTATCAGCTACCGAAAGGCACAGAGAAGCACGATGTTTACTTCGATGTCACGACAGACGCGCTGAAGCGCAAGTTCGGTAACGATCTTATCGGTTGGGATCTTGCGAGCCCTACCTGGATCGTGAAGTAGTCCACATTATTGGAAGAAGGACAGGACGGAAAAGCCCGCGAAAGCGGGTTTTTCTCATGCTATGCTTTTCGCATGAGACGAACAGAAACGATTATCGAGCCAAGTCCGGAAATGACAGCTCTTCAGGAGAAAACCCTCGGCGAACTGCGCGCCCTTCTTCCCCATTCGGAAATCGAGCTCGTGGGAGCTTCGGCAGTGCCTATGGCGGGCAGGCCGGAGATTGATCTGCTTGTCATAAGCAAACGCATTGCTGAAGATGCCGGCGTGCTTGTTACGAACGGCTATCGCCAGGGGCCAATCGTGAAAGAAACGTCCTTTCTTAAGAAAATGGAAAACGAAATAGAAATTGCCATTCAAATCATGGCACCAGGAAATTCCATGATCGAGATCCACCGGAAAATTCTCCGCCGGCTTCGCGAAGATTCACAGCTTCGCCATCGATACGAGGAATGGAAACGCGGACTTTCCGGCCTTGCGCCTGACGAGTATAAAAAGCGTAAAAACGAGTGGCTTAAGGAAAACATCCTCGGAACGCTTTGACGCGCGGCATTTCTCCTGTAAAGTGGCGCTTAAACGCACTTTATGAAAACCGTCATTATCGTCGATGATTACCGCGCAAACGGCATCTGGGACAAAGTCGTCGAGGCGATCAGGTTCGCCCTTCCGAACAAGCCGAAATGCTGGCGTGATCCCAAAAACCCGCAGCCCGAGGGCGACTGGAATCTGGTGAATGCCATGTGGCCTCACCTCGAACCCGATATTTATGATGCCGCGAGTATCCCGAGGCCGCCCGAAGAAAAACTTCCCGCCATATTCATCACCGATGAAAACGGCATCATCGGCAGGTATCGCGTGAACGACATGGACGCGGTCAAATTCATCAGGGAACACATTTCCTGAATCATTCAAGGCGCCCGCTTCAACGGGCGCTTTTTGTTATAATCAACACATGAATAAGATCATCGCTTTCATCGTTGTAATCGCGGCTGGCGCGGCTGCAGTCCTGTATTTCGGCCACTCGACTCCTGCCGCTCAGGTTCCGGCCGGATGGACCGGATTTTCCAAGCAAGAGTACGGACTCTCCTTGGCGTACCCGAAAGACTATTCGTTTCGAGAGGAAGCAGATGCTGGTTTTTTCAACGAATTGGGAATTTATGATGCAATTATCAATGTGCCCCAGGATTATCAGAGAGGCACTGATTTCGAAGTCGGACGAGTAGATGTCCTTGTGAGCACGACAACCGCCAATTGCTATACCGAAAGTCCAAGCGGACGGATACTTTCAGCAACAAAAACCATAAACGGCACGGACTTCAAATACGACCCGAACCAGCCGCTTGCCGACGATGCCATGGGAGGCCAACGCGGCATGTATTCCCTCTTCGCCGCGGCGAAAAACGGCTTCTGCTACCGAATTGAAAAGGAAGTCGGCTTCCGAGATCTTCGCGGCTTTGCTGATCCTCCGTACCCGCCTCATTTCGACGAAACCAAGGCTAACGCCGACCTTGATGCGATCGTAGGCACGATCACCATTCGGTAAAAACGGCGATAATTGACAAATTTAGCTTTTATGTTATACTAGTAAACAGAGCCCTCCTGGGCCCTTAACCTGTTCTGTCACAACCCAAAACCCACATACATAATGTCATCCCGAATCGCCTTCCGTCGCAACAAAAGCAACCAAGGCTGGTGCATCGCCGATAGCATCCGTGCCCACTTCGTCGACAGCTTCCGTACCGGCCTGGTTCGGAACGTCGAATTCGTCCACGAAGCGCAGCCCATGCGCTGCGTCGCGGGCTACAATTCGACCGGCGAAGCCATCGGCATCCTCGAAGAACGCGACACCGCGATCGAGGATGATTTGCGAACGCGGATACGAGTCGACCGGCGAGGCCTCCGGCACGCTCATCGTTCGCGATGGCGTGGGCTCATTTCCGCAGCACGCCGCCAACTCCGTGCAGGTCGTGTACGACGCCGAGGCCAAGACCTTCCACGCCGCAGACGACGCGAGCAAGGTGGTGACGGCCTCGGACTACCTTCACCTTTCGGAGAACGGACGTGCCGTGGCCGGGTGGAAGAAGGATTCGCAATCGCGTCCCGCCTGGCTCAAATAAACAACGGCGGAGACCAATTCGAAAGCCCGGACAGTGTCCGGGCTTTTTTCTTACCTAAATTATCTCTTCAGCCATTCTTCATCCTGACGGACAAGAAGATCCGGAGCTTGCTCTGGCTTCGCGAGGAGAGCTTTTGAGACACGCTCCATGCGCATGGACTGCGAACCTTTAACGAGAACAACATCACCGGCGCGGACAAAATCATGAAGCGCATCCGCCGCGGCAAGAGAATCATCAAACGAAAGTATGCGATCAGCGGCCATACCGGCTGATCGAGCGCCTGCGGCAATGAATTTGGCTGCTTCACCCACAGTGACGAGCGTATGGAGCGTTTCCGCAGCAAGAACGCCAACATCGCGGTGCGCCGCTTCGGTGTTGGAACCCAACTCTTTCATATCGCCGAGAGCTGCGATCTTGCGGCCGCGCGTTGATAATACTCCTACGGCCCGAAGCGCTTCCTTGCATGCAAGCGGAGATGAATTATAGGTATCATCGATAATCGCTGAGGTGTTTATGCCGTCAATGATACGCATCCTGCCCTTCGGCGTTTCAAAATTGCGGAATGCCTTCTTGACCGAGGACTCAATACCGAGAACCGCGGCCACAGCGCATGATGCGGCGATCGGATAAACGAGATGGCTTCCGAGAACGCCGGGAAGCTCGATACGAGCCTCGTTATTTCCTATACGGATAACTGCGCTCTGCCCCGTCGGCAAGCCGAGCGGTCCATTATCGTACATTATTTCCGACTCAACGATCTCTGCGGCCATGCCCTTTTTCGCACCGTAAAACACTTTGTTTGCTTCAATGGTTTTTACAGGGTCTACAAAATGAGGATCATTGGCATTTACGACAAGCGTCCCGCCGGGCTTAAGCGCCTTGGCGAGAAACATTTTCTCGCGAAGCACTTCAGAGGCATCCTTGAAGAACTCTACATGAACAGGAATGTCGGACATGCGGGTAAGAACGGCAATGTCTGGCTTGAGCCAGCGCGTGACAGATTCAATGTCACCCGGATGATCGGCGCCCACTTCAAGAACGAGCCACTCTGGAATGCTGTCTTTCGAAAGAGCCGCGCGAAAACCCAAACGAATATTGCGAAGCCAGCCCGCAGCCGAAGACCAGGCCGTCTCGAGTCCGAGTATGGCAAGCGGCAAGCCGATTTCGCTATTGAGGCTCTTTTCGCTCTTGCGCACCGCATCGGCTCCGTAGGCCTCAATGAGCACAGCAGCAATGGCATCTTTGGTCGACGTTTTGCCGACATTTCCAGTGACAGCAATTATTTTTGGCTTGCGGCGCGAAAGCGCGAGACGCGCCTCTGCGGTAAGTATTGAAACAACGATTGATTTAAGTGCCGATTTCATAGTTTTATCTGTCAGGCGGGACTTCATAATAATTAATCAGGAATTTCGCCAGGTCAATGAATGGCATAGTGAGAGTATGTGAGGCATACTCTGCGCCTTTCGGATAGACGGTAAAGAGGAAGATGATGAATTGCGGCTTGTATGCCGGGAAATAGCCAAAGAATGAGTGAAGATATCGGTCGCTATAATAGCCACCCTGCGGACTCGCCATCTGGGCAGTACCTGTTTTTGCGGCGACGGTGTAGTGCGGGAATTTCACCGTACCATTGAGGAGAGCGGTGTCCACGACCTGCACGAGCATTCGAGTGATTGTTTCCGATGTTTCCGGCTTGATGACCTGTTTTACATTATCGTATGACGGAGTCTTCGAATCTCCCGATGTGTAATCGATACGCTTCACGATATGCGGATTCGGCAAAAAGCCGCCGTTTCCGAGCGATGAAAGCGCGCGGATGGTTTCGATCGGCGTTATGGCAATGCCTTGACCGAACGATGCCGTGACGTGCTCAAGCTCGCGAGCACTCTTGAGGTTTCCAATCTGACCGTGCACTTCGCCTGGTAAGTCAATTCCCGTTTCCTCTCCAAGACCGTAATTGGTAAGGTATTTCGTCACCTCGTCGTTTCCGAGCTTCCTAGCAACGAATGCCATGCCAACGTTCAGCGATTCATCGAGAACGCGCTGCATGGTAATCACTCCGCGGGCCCGGCCGTCGTAGTTGGAAACTTTTGCGCCGTTTACGATCACGTAGCCAGTATCGTCATATTGCGTATCGGGAGTCACCACGCCCTGATCAAGTCCTGCCGCCATGACGAGAGGCTTCACGATCGACCCCATTTCATACACGCCGTCGACAAGCGGATTCTTGAAAACCGACTGGTCTTTTTCCTTGGCAAAGTTATTCGGATCGAAATCAGGATTCATCGCCATGGCATATATTTCACCGGTATACGGATTCATGATGATGCCTCCTGTAAGGTCAGAGTGCCAGACGCTCATAACGGATGCGAGCTGTTTTTCGAGTTCCTGCTGCACCGTCGGTTCAATGGTTGTCACGATATCCCCTTCCTCTGCGTCGTTTCGGATAAAGTTGTCGCTTACATTTGAAAATATTTCCGCGAAGAAATTGACGTAGGTATCTGATGCGCCGCGCGAAAGGACGTCATTGTAGGACTTTTCGAGCCCGTACCTACCGGTAAGTTCCGTGCCACTGTCGTTATACCCGACGAATCCGAGGACATTCGATGCAAGCTTTCCCGCCGGGTAATAACGCCACTGTTCTTTATAGTCCCCGAGTCCGGCAATATTCAAAGACTCGATGCGTTCGGCCGTCGCCTCGTCGACGCGATGGGCGATCTCCGTATAAGAGCTCGTCGTAGCAAGTTTCGAGGTAAGGAAGTTTTCATCGATCGGCTTCCCCGTCGACGGATCGGTCGTGAGTACGCCCGAAAGAGCGTTTACGATATCTTCGGGATGAACTGCTTTTTTCGGCTGAAGCGTCACGGCGTACCCGCTTGCTATGGTTGCAGCTGAAATCGGAGCGCTATCAAGAGGAGAAAAATATATGGTACCGCGATCAAAGAGGGCTTGTCCTTGCTGAACGTACTGCTTTTCCGCCTGCGCTGCGTAGGCGGAATGTCTAATGATTTGAATGTAGTAAAGCCGCGCTACGATGATCAGGGCGGCGGCGCAGACGAGCACGCCGATAAGTTTGATGCGGGCCTGGTTCGGCAGAATGCTCATGCCTCTATAATAGCCTATCGGCTGAGCTTTTAGCGATTAAACGAGAGTGAGCCAGCGGTTGCCCGAGAAATGTATATCGGATCGGCGTTCGACTGCGAAAAACCATCCGCAAGGGCATCATCCATGGTGATCGACGACTTTGCCGCAAGGTAGCGCGACTCAAGAGCGCTTACCGAAGGCGTAAGAGAGGCGATTTTAGCCTGAATCGTCTTCGTCGAAACGATATTTGTGATTGTGGCATTTATGAAGCATCCGTACGCGATCGTAAGGACGCCTATGATGCCCAAAAGCACCCATGCGGTGATCGGTTGTTCGAGTCTTGCTACTTTTTCTTGAACGTACTGTGTCATCTTCTTTTAACTAAACTGCTATTAATTTTTTATGAAAATTCGTAACTTGGCGCTTCGTGACCGCGGATTTTCGGCGATTTCCGCGTCGGACGGCACGATGGGCTTTTTCGTAAACGGTTCGCCAATGCCCTGTTTCGCCCATTCCTTCATGGCCGTCTTCACGATTCGGTCCTCGAGGCTATGGAAGGATATGACCGCTATCCTGCCTTTCGGAGAAAGCAATGCCGCTGCTTTGCCGAGAGCTGTCTTGAGGCTTCCGAGCTCGTCATTCACCGCAATGCGAAGCGCCTGAAACGTTCGCGTCGCCGGGTGGATCTTGCCTCGCAGATACATCCCCGGAACCGCGCTTTCGATGATCGAGACGAGATCGTGCGTCGTTTCGATCGGCTTCTCTTCCCGTCGAAGAACGATTGCTTTGGCGATTCTCCGTGCATAGCGTTCTTCGCCGTAGGCATAGATCACGTTCGCAATGTCTTCCTCTGCCCAACCATTCACGATGTCGCGTGCAGTGAACGATTCCTCGCCTGGATGCTTCTCCATAGTCATAAGAAGCGGTTCATCGTTCCGGAACGAAAATCCCCTGCCCGACGAGTCGAGATGCGGCGACGAGACTCCGAGATCGAGAATGATTTTCTCGACCGATGTCTTGCCCGCCTCAGCGATGAATGTGCTCATGTCGCGGAAATTCCCCTTAAAGAGCCGATGAGGAACGCCTGCGTCAGAAAGCTTTCGCTCTGATTCGGCGAGAGCATCTTCGTCTCGGTCGATGCCGATGACAAAAACGTTCTTTGCGCGCGTGGCGGCTTCGATCGCGTGACCCGCCCTTCCGAGCGTGCCGTCAACGACCGTGTCACCGTCGTGTATATCGAGACCGTCTATCGTTTCTTGTAAAAGAACTGATCGGTGCATGGCGCTATATGACGCCCACCGAGCCGAGCTTCTCAGCCAAGGCTCCCGCCTTGCCCTCGACGCCCTTCTTGTAGCTTGCCCATGCCTTGTCGTTCCAGATCTCAACGCGGGACTGGACGCCGACGACGGCGACCTTGCCCTTGAGATTGGCCCATGACTGGAGAAAATCCGGAACGAGGATGCGTCCGATCGAATCAATGTCCGCTTCGACCGCCCCGCCGAACATGAAGCGGGAGAACGAGCGGTTATCCGACTGACCGAGCGAAGCCTCGGCAAGCTTCGTGGAAATCCTTTCCCATTCTTTCGGCGTAAACACAAAAAGACAGTGATCGAGACCTGGAGTCACTACCACTTTCTTTCCCATCTTTTCCCTGAATTTGACCGGGAGAGAGATGCGGTTTTTCTCGTCTATCGAGTGTGTGTATTCGCCGATAAGCATATTACTTTCTCTTCGCTCTCGCCTCGGCTTTTGCCTTGGCGAGCACCGGAACCTTCTTGCGAAGCCTAAGGCCTTTCACTCGGAACGTAGTGATCGAGAACGTTCCGTTCGGGCCGGCGACTTCATACGACGTAGTGACGATTCGCATGCGTCTTGTGGGTATCTATCGTGGTCGATCGCCTTCTATTCGATTTACCACTTTTTCCCACTTGGCTATTATTGTATAACACTTGCTCCCACAATGATACACGGTTATCCACATTTATGCACGGCTAGAGGAGGGTTTGAAACAAAAGAAAAGCGCCGTCCGTAGACGGCGCTTGAAAGCGGAAATTACCGCGGGAAACCACCCTTGAGGAAGGCAGCAACGAGCGCCTTTTCCTCGGGCGAGCAGTCGCAGTCCGGATAGCGGCAGCTGCTGCAATCCTGTTCAGGTGCACGCTGCACGAGCTGCCATCCATCACGAAGCCCGATACGGTCCCCCGCTTCGGGAAACGAGAGCGCGATCGTGCTCCAGAGCGTCCGGGCCAAGCCATCGGAGAGGCTTCGCGCCACCGGAAGCGGCGCGCCGAGGGTGACGAAGGCGTCGGGGTCGGTGAGCATCTTCAGGGGGTTCGCGAGGTTGTGTTCCGCGACGTACTCCTTCACGGCCCCCCGAATACGTTCGCAGGTGTGATAGATCGCACGAACTTTCGGATCTTCGATGATACCGACGATCGTCTCGCCTTCGGCAATGCGCTTATCGGGAGCGATCGTGGGCACTTTGAGCCCGGCGAACATTTGGGCGAGCTCGTCGAGAATCCCTTGAAGCGTCCGGTTCAAGGACGCGGCAGGAGATTCGGTCTGGGCGGGCTGTTTTGGCGGGGTTGACGGGATTTCCTCCCGGGTCTCTGTGGTACTGTTCATATGATACAAGAACTACGCGGTGACGCGTCTGACGGGTAAGGCTACTCTTCTTTTGTGCCGTGTCAAGAAAAAGCCCGGGACGATACCCGGGCTTTTCTCACTCCTGTTTATTTCTTTTTCGGATTCTTCGGAGCGGTTTTTGACGCTTCTTTTATGGGAGCGATACCCTGTTCCACTTTCGGGCGCATGAGAGGAAAAAGCTGGGTTTCGCGGAGCGGCTTATCGACAAGGAATGCGAAGAGGCGTTCGCCGAAACCGAAGCCGCAGACCGGCGGCATGCCGTGCTCAAGCATTTCCACGAATTCGTAGTCGGCCATCATGGCTTCTTCGTCGCCGGCATCAATGAGTTTCTGCTGCAAATCAAAACGACTCCTCTGATCAATCGGATCATTGAGCTCAGAATATCCCCTGCCCACTTCGCTTCCGGCAATGAGAGGCTGGAACATCTGAACGGCGTCTTTGCCCGGAACGGTCTTCGCAAGCGGCCCGACGATCGACGGGTGGTCGATGAGAAATGCCGGACCGGAAATATTCTTTCGGCAGTATTTCCAAAGAGTATCAAGGAGGCGCTCGCGGTTGTCACCTTCGTACTTTACTTTGAGGTCGACGAGCTTGGCTTTGATGTCCTTGTCCGTTGCTGATGCAATATCGATTCCTGTTTGCTTCTTGATCTCATCGGCATAACGGACCTCTTTCCATTCATCGGCGAGATCGAAGGTGTGGCCGCGGGTCGTGAATTTGGTCGTGCCGAAAACTTCCGTGGCAATCGTGCGATACAGGTCCTGGACGATCTTCATACCGTCCTTGTAGTCAGCGTACGCCCAATAAAATTCCATGTTGGTGAATTCCTGGAGATGCTCAGGAGACGAGCCTTCATTTCGGTACGCACGGCCAATTTCAAAGGTTTTCTCGAATCCTGCGGCCATGAGGCGTTTCTGCCAGAGCTCGCCGATCGAAATACGGAGAAATACCTCCATGTCGTAATCGTTGTGATGAGTCTTGAACGGACGAGCTTCAGCGCCGCCGGTCGTCACTTCAAGCGTCGGGGTTTCAACTTCAAGGAAGCCGCGATTCTTGAGGAATGAACGGGTAACGTCCCAGAATTTGGCTTTCTTCATGAAAAGCTCGCGGAGCTCCGGAGTCATGACCATGTCGAGGTAGCGCTTGCGGAGCTTTTCTTCTTCGTCTTCAAGACCGTGCCATTTCTCCGGGAGAGGCAGAAGCGATTTCGATGCCATCGTCCACGACGAGACGAGCACGCTCGGTTCGCCCTTCTGCGTGTTGAAAAGGGTTCCTGTGACGCTTATGAAGTCGCCGATGTCCGCTCCGTCGGTAAAAAGCGCAAACACGTCCGCTGGGAGCGCGTCTTTTTTGAATACCGTCTGGAATCGGCCGGAGCCGTCATCGAGAACGACGAAAAGGATTGCACCCTGACCGCGGATGGCCATGATGCGGCCAGCGACGGAGACCGGCTTCGCCGCCTTCATTAATTCCTCAAACTTTGCGCGCAGATCAGCAAGGCGCATGTCGCGCGGAACCTTCGAAGGATACGGGTCCATGCCCGCCTTCTTCAAAAGCTCGATCTTGCCGAGCCTCGCTTTTTTGATTTCGTCCTGTGTTGCCATGCGGCTATTGTACCGCGCTTATTCGACGGAGACGATCTTGTAGCTCGTGACGCCCTTTGGGGTCTTCACTGAAACGCTGTCGCCCTTCCTTTTGCCGATGAGAACGGAACCAAGGGGCGAATGATTGGAAATCTTGCCATCAGCGGTGCTCACTTCGTCGGAGCCTACGATCTTGAACTTCTGCTTGCCATCGGCACCCTGCTTTTCGACAGTAACGGTCGAACCCATCGAGACGCTGTCGCCGTGAGCCGCCTTAACGATCTCGGCGG
>DASTXF010000108.1:0-4357 GCA_035765615.1 Minisyncoccota bacterium
CGAACCGTGAAGCATGCTCGAAACTCCGCCAGCCTGGACGAAAAGCGGCCTAATCTCATCCATTTTTCTACCGTCGGCTCGCCGTTCGTTTTCGATAGCCTCATCATGAATAACTTTGTTGGTCCTTTCTTCGAAAAGGGCATCGCCGAACGAGACTGTCTCCGGAAGCTTTTCGCGGACTGCTTCCATCCACTCGTCTTCGAGAAGTCCAATCGCAGCTTTTCCTGGTCCGCTGAATATTGCTTGAGGCAGTCTTGCCGCAAAATCATTTTCGAAAAGCTCGATAAGCTTTGCAGGAATTTCCGGCTTCGGGATCACTGTTTTTGTTGCTCCCCGTTCGGCAATGACCGTTTTTTGGAACTCTTGGATTTTTTCGATCGTCTCAGACGCTTTTTGGAGTGCCGCGGTCAGATCCTCCTCGCTTGTTTCGCGGGCGCCGATTTCAATCATGTTGATCGATCCGTCCTTACCGCACGCGAGAAGTTCAAACTCAATCGATTCGTCATCCCGCGTCATCCATGACGGGTTCACGATGAATTCCGTCGATCCTTTGCTGCGGCATATCTTTGCGCATGATGCGGGGCCATTCCAAGGGATCCGCGAAGTTCCGATCGCAAGCGAAGCCGCGATCACGCCAAGTGCATCCGGATCACCTTTACCGAGAGCAAGAACGGTGATGACGACTTGAACTTCGTGCCTGATATGCTGGTCGAAAAGAGGGCGGATCGTTCGGTCGATGATGCGTCCCGAAAGGATTGCCTCATCAGACGGCCTGCCTTCCCTTCTTACGAATCGTGATCCGCCGATCTTGCCTCCGGCGTAAAATCGCTCTTCATAATCGACGACGAGTGGAAAGAAATCCCCTTCTTTCGGATTTTTCGACATTACCGCGGTGGCGAGGAGCGCCGTGTCCTCATACGAGACGATGACCGAGCCATGCGCTTGATCGGCAAGGTCGGTAAAAAGCGCCGAGAGCCGCTTGCCGCCGATCTCGATCGAGTATTCTTTTTTCTCCATGATGAACACATTGTATCGCCACTTACGGCAAACGAAAACGGCGCATATGCGCCGTTTCTTCTAGCGGAGCTTGCGGATGACTTTTCTCATGCCGCCCGCCTTGCTTTCGCCCGCCTCTCCTTCCGGGCTTTCTGCTTGCTTGCGCTGGAAGCCCTGTCTCCGGGCGCTGTAGGATCCAAGCACGTACCTTCCAGGATCGTCGTCGAGATCGATAAAGTCGTCGGCTGCTTCTTTGAGCTTGCCGGAAGCGGACTTGCCGAAGGTAATGACCTCTACCTGGCAACCGTTCATTTTGAGATATTCAACGAGAGGTACGAAGTCGCCATCGCCCGATGCGAGAACGACCACGTCGAGTTTTGCAGATAGCTTCACTGCATCGATCGCAAGGCCGACGTCCCAATCGGCTTTCTTTGAGCCGGATGAGAATATCTGGAGGTCCTTGGTTTTTGTTTCGATGCCCATTTTGTTGAGCGCTTCGAAGAAACCAGTCTCTTCGCCCGATTCCGTCTTGATCACGTATGCGATCGCTCGAACAAGCTGACGGTCCGCAACTGCTTCCTTGAGTACGTTTTCAAAGTTAACGCGCCCATGATGCAGGTTTTTAGCGCTGTGATAGAGGTTCTGCGCATCGATGAAAACGCCGACGCGCTGTTCCTTATGTTTGATGATAGCCATATAAATTAAATACTGTCTAAAATTATGAAAATAAGCGACTTTTTAAAAAACCATGCATATACGATAGCACAATACAATGTGCTGATTTCCCCTTATGAACGAAGAATCCGCTGGCTAGTGCCAAAGCGGATCGTTCGTTACTTCTTGAGTTCGAGCTTCTTTGCAATCGCCTCGTACCTCTTTGGGTGTTTAGCCTGGAGATACTTGATGTGGGTCTGGCGGTCAGCCACCATGGCGAGGAGCCCCCTCCTGGAGTGCCTGTCCTTGTCATGCTTCTTGAGATGACGGGCAAGCTCTTCGATGCGCGACGTGAGGAGCGCAATCTGGACCTCCGGAGAACCCGTGTCCTTGTCATGGACAGCGGAACCCTTGATCACTTTGGTTTTCTTTGTCGTTGAAAGCATGGTTCCGATAAGATAGCACACATCTTTTAAAAATGCAAGCGTTTAAGCCGTTTTTCAGCATAATGCCCTAGAGAGGCCATAAATCCAGCCCTTTGCTATAATATTGTGCGACATGTCTTCATTAAAGGAACTCAAGACGGAATTTCTCGAATATACTGAGATCGAAAAAGGCCGGAGCCTTAATACTGTCCGGAATTATGACCATTATCTGTCGCGGTTTCTCGATTTTCTGAAAAAAGACTCCCCTTCTGACATAACGGATGGCTCTGTCCGCGAATTCCGTCTCTGGCTCAACCGTCAGGCAACGGGCAACAATAAGAAGACGGGAGAAACTCTCAAGAAGAAAACACAGAACTACTATCTCATTGCTTTGCGTGCTTTTTTGAAATACTTGGCGCGGCGCGGCATAAAGTCGCTCGCGCCCGAGCGCATCGAACTTGCCAAAATCGGCGAGCGTCACATTGAATTCATGTCGAATGAGGAACTTCACCGATTGCTTGAGGCCCCAAAAAACGGCTCAAAATCTGGGGATTTGAAGGGACTGCGTGACTATGCGATTCTTCAGCTCCTTTTTTCTACCGGACTTCGCGTTTCGGAACTTTGTTCTCTTTCGCGCGACATCGACATTTCCGCCGATGAAATATCGATCAGAGGAAAGGGTGACAAGGTTCGCGTTGTATTCCTTTCCGATGATGCCCGTGCTGCCGTTAAGGCGTACCTCGCCAAGCGCGACGATGTGGATGATGCGCTTTTTGTAAAAGTTGCTGTTGAAAAACGCGCGAACGGCGAGTCGATGCCTCTTACTCGTCGCTCTGTCGAACGGATTGTAAAGCATTACGCTACGAAAGCAGGAATCATGTCCAAGCGCGTCACTCCTCACGTCATTCGCCATTCGTTTGCCACAGATCTTCTCTCGAATGGTGCCGATTTGCGCTCTGTTCAGGCTCTGTTAGGCCATGCGAACATCGCCACGACCCAGATCTATACCCACGTTACCGATAAGCACCTCAGGAATATTCACAAACAGTTCCACAACAAGAAGAAATGATATAGTGATTTCCATGAAAATCATCTCATGGAACGTGAACGGCATCCGCGCCGCTATCAAGAAAGGCGCATTTGATTGGCTCATTTCTCAGAATGCCGATATTTTTTGCCTCCAAGAGACAAAAGCCCATCCGGAGCAACTCCCCCCGGAAGTTGTGACCCCACATGGGTATGTTTCGTATTTTGATCATTCGAAAGGGCGCAAAGGCTACAGTGGCGTGGCTATTTACGTAAAATCGTCACTCAAGGTAGATAAGGTTGAATATGGCTTCGGTGTTCCCGAGTTAGACCAGGAAGGGCGTCAAATTGCTCTTCTTTTTAAGGGTGATTCTTCCAAAAAAGGGCCAAAGTGGGCCTTTATTAACACATATTTCCCGAATGGCGGCGGCGGCCCGGAGCGTCTTGCCTACAAGCTTCGCTACTATGACGCCTTCCTCGCGTACATTGAAAAGCTCCGTAAGAATGGGTACTCAATCGTATTTACTGGAGACGTGAATACGGCACATACAGAGATCGACCTTGCCCGTCCAAAAGAGAACGTGGAGAACACCGGCTTCCTTCCGATCGAGCGCGCGTGGATCGACAAAGTCATTGATGCGAAATTCATCGACACATTCCGCGCTCTTCACCCAAAAGAAATCGGGGCGTATACCTACTGGGACATGAAGACATTTGCTCGCGAAAGAAATGTCGGATGGAGGATAGATTATTTTTTTGTGAGTGACGATCTCATGGCAAGCGTCAAAAAATCAGAAATACTTTCTGACATACTCGGGTCAGATCACTGCCCCATATTTCTTAATGTGGCTCTGTAGAGCCTGATTTGCATGTGTCCTTTACGAAGAGCGTTATCCACAGGTAATGTCCTTTACGTGTCCTTTATTGTTGCTACAATGATTCCAGAACATTTGGAGATTCACTTGTTGAACTCATCAGTTCTTTCAAATAGTCGGTGTAAGGTTTTGGTTTCGGGATCTCTTTGATCCCTACTCTCGAACGTTGAGCACTTATTGCTCCGTTCCCAATTCAAAAAGACAGCTCAGACGAGCGCAGGAGACGCCTCATTGAAAAGGCGACATTATTCAATTTTGCGCGCCTACCTTGTGTGGCGCCGCTGCGTTCATCAAGCGGTCCTTTTGAGAACCGCTTGCGCATTTACTGCTCAGGCGGTTTTTGTTACACGTGAAATGCCGGCTGAAGAGCCGGCATTTACA
>DASTXF010000109.1:0-12095 GCA_035765615.1 Minisyncoccota bacterium
GGGAGAGGGCGAAAAGAAGCGTTGCAATGAACAGGCTAACAGCATGCGAGGTTTTCATTCGCACATCATTATACCACAATATGTATTAAAATCAAGCTAGAAAGCGCCCCCACTCGAAACCTGATTGAATTCGCCGAAATCTGCCTTTTCCACGGAAAGGAAGGTTGCCTTTTCGGAATCGAAGATGAGCTGAACTTCGCCGGTAGGGCCGTTTCGGTGCTTTTCAATAAGAATGGTTGTTTCGCGAGATCGGGCTTGTTCTCCTGTCTCGTCTTTTTCGCGATGGATGAACATGACCACGTCTGCGTCCTGTTCGATCGAACCGGAATCACGGAGGTCGGAAAGACGAGGCTTGCCGCCACGGCTTTCGACGGCACGGTTGAGCTGGGAGAGGGCGATCACCGGCACTTCGAGGTCGCGGGCAAGGTTTTTAAGAGAGCGGGAGATTTCAGTAACTTGCTGAACGACGTTGTCAGTCTTGATGGTCTGAACAGGGGTCATGAGCTGGAGATAGTCGACGATGATGAGGCCGAGATTCTTTTCGGCCTTAAGTCGGCGGGCAATGGCGCGCATCTTCAGGATGTTGTTTCCTGGCTGGTCATCGATATAAATAGGAGCCTTGGAGAGTTTTTCCATAGCGTCTCGGATGCGGCTGAAGTCATGATCGACGGAAAGGTTTTTACCCGTGCGGAGCTTCCAGGCATCGACGCGGGATTCGGCGGCGAGCATACGATCGACAAGCTGTTGCGAACTCATTTCAAGAGAAAAAATGCCCACGGGAATGTTGTGCTCGACGGCGGCCTTTCGGGCGATATCGAGAGCGAACGACGTCTTACCGACGGATGGTCGGGCGGCAAGGATGATGAGGTCGGACTTTTGGAAACCAGAGAGCTTGTTGTCGAGAGCTTTGAATCCAGTCGGCACGCCGCGGATCTCATCTCTGGTGCTGTGAAGACGTTCGAGGCGCTCCCATGCTTCGCCAAGGGTGTCTTTGAGAGCGAGGAACTTATGCGAACCAACAGAGTTTGTCACCTCAAAAAGGCTCTTTTCTGCCTGGTCGATGACTTCTTCGAGTTCGCCTTGTTCTTCGAATGCGGTATGGGTGATGTGCTCGCCAGCTTCAATAAGCTTCCTCATCATGCTTTTCTTTTGGACGATGAGGGCGTAATGGCGGATGTTCGACGCCGATGGCACGAGCTGAACGAGCTCGGAGAGGTACGATGCGCCGCCAATGCGATCGAGTTCACCTTTATCACGGAGTTTCGATGAAAGGGAAAGGAGGTCAATTGGTTCCGCCTTTTGCGAAAGCTCCATCATGGCGCGCCAAATGGTGCGGTGCTTTTCGGCATAGAAGTCGTCCTCGCGAACGATATCTGTGATTTCGTGAATCGCCTCTGGGCGAAGGCAAACCGAACCGAGGAGCGCCTGCTCGGCTTCGATTGACTGGGGCGGGATGCGGATGTGGTCTCCTTTTCGCTGCATGTTACGCACATTGTATCACCTATGCACGTTCAAACACGCAAATGGCATGTGTTGAGAATCTGGGGAGAATGTGTATTATCAAAAATGGAAAGGAACCATGAACAAAATCGACAGACCAATCCAGTTCATTGTCATTCGCCATGCCGAATCGGCCCGAAACAAGGCCAAGAAAGGCTCGACCTACTTCGCCGACGATGAGGCGCGCAAAACCGTGAAGGGCGTGCCCGATCACGACATACCGCTCACTGACTTCGGACGCGAGCAGGCCGAACAGACCGGCCGGTATCTGCGCGAACGATTCGGAGTGCCTGACTTCGTGTATCATTCGGGTTACGTCCGCACCATCGACACTAAGGACGGCATTCTGAAGGCGTTCACGCCCGAAGAACGTGCCGAAATCCAGGTCCGAATGAACGTGCATATTCGCGAGCGCGATCCGGGTTATGCCTACGACATGACCACGGAAGAAGCCGAACGGAGTTTTCCCTGGCTCAAGGAGTACTGGAAGACGTTCGGCGGCTTCATGGCCCGTCCGCCCGGAGGCGAGAGTCTCTGCGACGTGGCGTTACGCGCGCGCGGCTTCTACGAAATGATCAAGCAGCGACGCGTCGGTCAGAAAGTCTGGGCCGTGACCCATGGTGGCACGATCCGGTCGCTTCGGTTCGAAATCGAGAACTGGCCGATCGAACGCGCGCTCGCGTGGCCGCCCGGACAGTCGCCGAAGAACTGCGGCATCACGGTCTACGACTTCAACAAGAAGAGCGGCAGGCTGGAGCTCACCGAATACAACACTGTCGCCTGGCAAAGCCAAGCGGCAGCCTGATTCAAAATCGCCCGAACATTCGGGCGATTTTTTTATTTCTTCGAAATTTTCTGGCCGTCAGGCATATCTTTGATGACGTACCCAAGAGCAGCGATCTTGTCGCGAAGCTCATCTGATTTTTTGAAATCCTTAGCTGCCCGTGCGCCTTCGCGTTCTTTCATGAGAGCAAGCACGGCGGCAGGGATCTCTTCTGCTGGCTTTGGCTTGCCGAGACCGAGGAGCTGGTCGATCGCAAGGAGTGTCGCTCGTTTGTCAGCAGGGGATACCGAGTCGTCTTTCATGATATCCCAGCACAATGCGAGTGCCTTCGGCGTATCAAGATCATCGGCCACGTACGAAAGAGCCTTTTCGAAAAGGCCTTTATTGGCGGTTCCTCCTTCTGGAAGCTCGCATATCTGATTGATAAGCTTTTTGTACGCATTGGCCGCTGCATCAAGTGCCTCCCAGGTAAAATTCATCGGCGTCGAGTAGCGCGCGCCAAGGAGGAAATAACGATAGGCCATCGGGTCATATCCTTTGTCTGTAAGGGAAGAGAGGGTGAGAAAATTGCCGGCTGATTTCGCCATCTTCGCCTCGCCTACATTAATGAAGGCATTGTGGAGCCAGTAGTGAGCGAATTCCTTTCCTGTTGCGTGTTCCGATTGGGCGATCTCGTTATTGTGATGAATTGGAGCAAGATCGATGCCGCCGGTATGAATATCGAATGTCTCTCCGAGATATTTCATCGACATGGCCGAACATTCAATGTGCCAGCCCGGGAAGCCCTTGCCCCACGGCGATTCCCATCCGAGATTCGGATTGAGCTTCCAGAGCGAAAAGTCTCGAGGATTCCGCTTTTCAGAATTGAGCCCGATGCGGCTCTGAGTCGAGTCGTCCGACTGCTTCACGCCGCCGAGCTTGCCGTAGTCCTTAATTTTTGACGTGTCGAAATAGACGCCGTCAGACGTCGTATAGGTAAGACCTTTTGCTTCGAGTTTCTTCACGACCTCAATGTCTTCGGTAATATGTTCGCTTGCTTTGGGAATCCGATTCGGAATTTTGATGTTGAGTGCCTCGATATCCTTCACAAAAGCTTTGGCATAGAAGTCGGCAAGCTCCTTCATGGCTTCAAGGGTGAGCGGCTTGCCCTCGCGCTTCAGGCCCTGGGTCATCTTGTCCTCGTCGTCGTTGTCTCCGAGCATACCGACATCCGTTACGTTCATGACCTGCGTCACCTCGTATTCTGCTGTTTCGAAAAGTCGGCGCGTAATGTCAGCAAGAAAGAACGAGCGGAGATTGCCAATGTGGACGTAATTGTAAACAGTCGGCCCGCAATGATACATGCCGACACGGCCTTCTTTTACGGGCTTGAAAAGCTCCTTTTTGCCAGTAAGCGTGTTGTGGAGGCGAATGTCGATCATATTAGAGCCATTTCTTATGCGCGAGTATTGCAGTGAAGAATATGCCGAGCGCGGTTATGACGCCTGAGAGTATCCAAAAGTCGTGCGGCATGCCGATGATCGGCGCGTCTTTGAAATTGACTTCGAAGATGCCGACGATAATGCCGAGGATGGCAGTGATGAAGGTAATGCCCGTAAGCGTCATCATGACCTTATTTTGCTTCGTCTCGAGGAGGGAGTTATTCGTCTCGCGAAGCTCGTGGAGCGATTCGGTGAGGCCTTGGATGGCTTTGCCGACTTTGGTGTATTCGGACATGGTTGCTTCCATGTAATGAGCGTAATCCGGACCGAAAAGTTTTATCGAGGCCGTACCGAATGATTCGAGGATTTCCTTGTGGAATGCCGTCGCGTGCTTGAATATGAGAAGCTCGCGGGCGGTATTCGAAAGTTCGAAAACCATTTCGCGCTCCTCGCCAGAGAATGTCCTCTTTTCAATATCGTCGAGCGAGTCGCGCACGGATTCAAGTTCGTCGGCGATCGAATGATAGATCTCTCGCATCATGTAATAGAACATGTAGCCGGCATGTTCGCCGATGAGCCCGTTGTGATCGAGGACCGAGTTCACTTCGAACATCTTCGAGAATTTGTGGAGAGGGTCGATCGTATCGTATCGCGCGGTGACGATGAAATTTTTGCCGATGATGAAGTCGATTTCCTGGTTGGTATTCCTGTGCGAGTGCTTCCAGGCAGGGAAGTGAAGGACGAGATAAACGAAATCCTGGTACCGATCAACTTTTGAACGCGTCGTAGGCAAAATGAGTTCCTCGGCGGCCACGGGGTGGATATCGTACTTCTGCATAAGCTCGCGGGCCTCTTCGCGGGTCGGATTCTGCATATCGACCCATGTCACGTTCTTGTATTTGTACGTATTTACCATGGAAGTAATGATACCATGCTATAATCTCCGCCATGAACCAATCAAAAAGGCTTTCGCTCGGCATCATATTCGCCGTCGTTATCGTTCTTTCATTCTTCATCGGTTTTCGTGAAGGTGTCGTCGCAACGCCCGCAGAAAGCGGAGTTTCGTCGCTTGCCAACATGGATACGAACAAGCCCACCTCTGTGGACTTCTCGCCGTTCTGGAAAGCCTGGAACATCATAAATGAGAAATATGCAGGCACGACTACCGCAGACCAAGACAAGGTCTATGGAGCCATTCAGGGCATGGTCGCTTCTCTCGGCGATCCTTATACCGTATTCTTCCCGCCGGAAGAATCGAAAATGTTCGCGAGCGAAATTGCCGGCAATTTCGAAGGCGTCGGCATGGAAGTGGGCATCAAAGACGGCCGACTCGCTGTTGTTGCCCCAATCAAGGATTCTCCCGCAGACAAGGCAGGTGTGAAGCCGGGGGACTATATCCTCAAGATTGACGACAAGGATTCGTCGGATATGACCACCGATGAAGCGGTCGGCCTCATCCGCGGCAAGGCGGGCACGACGGTCAAGCTCACGCTTTCTCGCCAAGGCGTCAAAAATCCAATCGAGGTTACGATCACTCGCGCGCAGATCGACCTTCCAACCGTTTCAACTGCTACTAAAGACGAGGTTGCAACTGCTGGCGGTACCGGCCTCAGAAAGGACGGCATATTCGTCATCTCTCTCTATAGTTTCAGCGAGAATTCCGCCAATCTTTTCCGAAATGCTCTCAAGCAGTTCGTCGATTCGGGTTCGCATAAACTCATTATTGACCTTCGCGGCAATCCGGGCGGATATCTCGATGCGGCAGTCGACATGGCCTCATGGTTCCTTCCGTCAGGCAAAGTGGTTGTTCGCGAAGACTTCGGCAGCGGCAAAGATGAAAACGTATACCGCAGCAAGGGTTATGACATCTTCACGGACAAGCTCCGCCTCGTAATTCTTGTTGATGGAGGTTCGGCATCGGCTTCGGAAATTCTTTCCGGCGCGCTTTCAGAGAACGGCGTAGCAACGCTTGTGGGAGAAAAAACCTTCGGCAAGGGATCTGTCCAGGAACTCGTGAGCATTACTCCGGACACTTCGCTCAAAGTAACAATCGCAAAATGGCTTACTCCGAAAGGCCATTCAATTACCAAACTCGGCATCACTCCGGACTACGTCGTGCCGATGACAGACGATGATGTGAAGAACGGCCGTGATCCGCAAATGGATAAAGCGGTGCAATTGCTTTCCAGCCAGCCGTAAGCTTGAAAATTAACGAGTAATCAGATAGTCTTGTATCACTATGAAAATCGTACTGATCAAAGATGTGAAAGGCGTCGGAAAGAAGCATGACGTAAAGACCGTCGCTGACGGCTTCGCTCTGAATAGCCTTATACCGCAGGGTCTCGCTGAGGTTGCCACTAAATCGGCCCTCTCTCGCGTCGAAATGGTCAAAAAGCAGGAAGAGGCTGAGCGCAAGGTAAAAGAAGACCTTCTCGCCAAAAACCTCAAGTCGATCCATGACGCGGTTGTCGAGGTCACGGCTGATGCGAACGACAAGGGTCATCTCTATGCAGCCCTCCACGCCGAAGAAATCGCACCTCTCGTCAAACAGACAACAGGTGTCGACCTTCTCCCAGAATTCATCAAGCTCGAAAAGCCGGTGAAGGAAATTGGGGATCACAAAATCGACATCAAGGTGCAAGGGAAGTCGGCAACCTTCACCCTGAAGGTTTCCGCCAAATAGCCGCATAGAATAAAAAAGCCGGACATTTGTCCGGCTTTCGCATATTTGACTGAAAGGCCTAATCGAGCATTCCCGGAGGGCCGTTCCTGCAGCCCGGTCCCGCAAACGGCTCGCTGGGCCGGAATTTGACGGGAACGAGCTTGATCCCTTCCACCTGCGTTCCCGTCTTTTGAAGCGCGTCGAGAACCGCTTTTGGCAGGTTTCCCGTATATCGGCCGAGCTTTCTGTGGCTCGGCGGCGGTTCGCCCTTGCCGTTATCCATCCAGTCCTTGAATTCGATCTCGGCGAGGAAATCCTGGGCCGACGGGATATACTTGCCTTTGAAGTCCTCGAGGACGTGGAATTCCGCGACTGCCCGGGTGGAATACCGCGTGCCTGCGGAATTGACGCGGGTCTCGCCAAAGATAAGCGGAATGATCTTGGTGATGAACCAAGAATTATGGGTGAGCGCCCGGTGGCGCATGTCCGGAAATGCCTCCCGGCTTGAATCCATGAGCTGGTGAATGTCGAGGTAGTCTTTCGGCTTGCCGCCGAAATGCTCTGCGCTCGACTTGGCGTGGACCATTGGTTTGGCCATTATCGTGTCCTTTCTGTGGTTGTGCGGGTTTTTGAGTATGAGCTGACCTTTCGAAAAGCTATCACATCGGTCGGGCAAAATGCAAAATTGTTTGTTAAGCTTTAATCATGAATGAACGCGGCCCAGAGATGCCGAATCCGGAAACGACGATCAAAAGGATCGTCGACCTCATGAACGACAAGGTGCCTCCAGAATTATGGTTTGACCCTGACATCATGAGCAAAGACATTCTTGTTGAAGGCTTCAGGGCATATCTCGGAGCACAGAACGGTAACGGAATGTCCCGAGAAGACAAGGTTAAAATGGCTCGGTTTGTGATCGTACACGGACTCCCTGAGAGCGCAGGTATTTCTTTCGAAGACGTTGGTATCTCAAAGGAAGAAATCGACAAAATATTCGCGGAAAGCGAGATTCGCGTGGCGGAGAGCATGCTCACGCGGCTTCGTATCGACAGCAAGCGGCCTGGCAAGGATTTCATGGCAATCAGCCCGGATGTTCTCGAATGGGCATCAGGCGCGAACAAAGTAAAGGCAATCCGGGAAATGCTCGAGAAAAATGATCTCTCGCCTGAAACCATTGGTACGACTAATGGGGAATTGGACGAATTGGCGAAATGGAAAGCCAATCCGCCTCAGCCGGAACTCAATTAGTTGAGATATAACAAAATCCCCCGGTAAACCGGGGGATTTTGTTATTTGACGTTAACAACGTTCTTGACCTTGCTCCTACGGTTGAAGCCCATTTTGCGCTTCGTACCGAACGATACAGTGCCTTCAGAGGTCGCGTAGATCGTGTAATCCTTGCCGAGAGCGGTGTTGGTGCCCGGAAGGGTATTGAGGCCCTCCTGGCGAACCAGGATCGATCCGACCTTGGCCTTCTCGCCGGCATAGAGCTTGATCCCGAGGTATCGCGGGTTCGAATCTCGTCCGTTTTTTGTTACGCCTGCTGACTTTTTTGTTGCCATGGGATGTGTGTTGTAAGGCAATCACTATAGCGTATAGGGCCTAATAAATCAAGCGTTTTGGCCTTTTTCCTATAAATGGCCCTGTTGAGCCATGGCTAAGTTGACAAAGACCGAAAAGGCTTGTCTTCTATTGACATTTTAATCCTATGTGCTATAATAGGAAAACACTAGAGCTTGATCTCTGGTGATTTGTTTTCTAGGCCGGATGCTCTCAAAGACGGAAGTTGATAGGGCATTCGGACTTTTAAACTCTGAACCTCACATATGATTCCGCTTACTACGAGTCTTCTTATGCTTTCAACGGCGTTTATGCCGGTCCAGGCAGGGCAGACTACGCAGGCTTCAACCAGCCAAACGGTATCTAGCGATCATCCTCTTTCTACTGTTTCTGTCGAGGCGTATGTCCGCGATTATTATCGCGATACTCCGATCCTCGCTGAAATTGCTCGGTGCGAATCGACCTTCAGGCAGTTTGACTCGAATGGCGATGTCATTCGGGGCAAAGTGAACAAGGGCGATATTGGCATCATGCAAATTAACAAGTATTACCACGAGGAAGATGCGGCGAAGCTCGGCTTCGACATCTATACCGTCGACGGCAACCTCGGATACGCCAAGTACCTCTATGAGAAGTACGGAAGCGACCCTTGGTCAAGCTCGTCGAAATGCTGGAAGCCGTCCCTCGCGAATATCCAAAAGGTTCTCGCCGAGGAAACGACTCGAGGCTAATGCATCAAAACACCACCGATCATGTCGGTGGTGTTTTGTATTGCTTGTGGTACAGTTTTCGTCAGGTATGGCTCTCAAAAACTATTGGCAGTTTGTCGCGAATCAGAAGTCCCTCGAAAAAGCCCTCCAGGACCTTCACAGGGCAGAGAAGGATGGCACGATCAAGGATCCAAAGGTTCGGGGTCAGATCTTCGGCCGGAACAAAGGCCGGTCAAAGAACGAGGCCAAGGAGGTCGAACGCGCCGTCGAGAGGTTCATCAGGAGCGAAAAACGGTACCAGAAGAAAATAAAACATCTGAGTGTCGGAACGTACTGATCGCGCTTAGAACGAAGCCGGGAAGATATCCCGGCTTTTGCTTTAAAGGCTGTTATGGCGGCGGGGAGCAATTATATACTAATGTCGCACAATATACATTTTCGGTAATATAGCCACAATATGGCCAATAAGAAATGGCGCCCAGTTATGGACGCCATGATCTGGCCTACTCTCTCCCGTCTCGTATCTCTTCAAGTGCGACAATGATGTCTTCGTCGGTGATCTCGGTAAATCGCTTCGTTGGACCTTTGCCCCGATCGACCGTGTCCATGAACATTGCAAGCGGCCGGACGCTGCAGTCCGCCGGCGCGAGCGATGTGCTCTCGTAGATCGGTCGATAAACGACCAGGAGCTCATTCGTCTCCGTGTGTCGTGCTATGCCTATGACCTCATAAGCATAGTTGTCTATCGAGACTTCCGGGTCGTGCTTGAAGTGATAATAGAAACCGGTTTGAGGTATTTGAGGTGCGTTTTCGTTCACAATGAAAAACTCCTTAATGGATACTATGACGAAAAATATTTCCTGTCACGCGTTCGTCGCGTTGCTTACTGCGTGCCACCGATCGGCTGATACCCGTTATTGCCGACGTTTACGAGGCGCTGACCGGCGTTCTGGAGCTCAGTTGGCGCTCCGGCGTTGATGCGTCCGAGATTACTCAAAAATGCCTGCCAGAGAATGCCGATGAAAACATTATTATAGAGATAGAGCACCGGGCCTTTGACGTGATCCCAAACCCACGTCACGCCGCTCCAGGTGTAATGGATGTTGTTCTGGGTCACCGGAGCCTCGATGATCGCTTTCAGGTCATATCCGAAAAACGAAAGCACCAAGATCACGATGATTGCAAGGATGATGTACTTCACCATGATTTTAGTATAGCAAAGGCTGCGCCAAGGCGCTCTTGGGATATTCACATGAAAAAGCCCGCACAATTGCGGGCCTTGTTTAAGGGTCTGGGTCGGGCATTAATGCGATTTCCCGCTTCGCCAGTTCCCCATCGATCATGGTAAGTATATTTTGGATGTCCGGATCGCTCGAAGGAAATTCCGCCGCGATTTCCTGCCGAAGCTCAATGACGCCGTACCCGGGCATGATTTGGATCAAAATATTGATTACGCCGGTGATCGTCTCAATCTGCTCTGCCTTTGGCAAGATGCTTAACGCCAGCATGAAATCTCGAATCAGATCTGCAAAGTCAGAATCTTCATCTTCGTCTGGGAACATGCGAATCCTTTCTAATCCGAATATTGCCAGGAAAAAGCCACTTGTCAAAAGAGATGGCTTTTAGAGCGCAGGCAAATATGCCATTGGATCGAGGTATGCTGTCGGAGGCGCTGCTACCGTTTTGATGCCGGCGCAATTCTTGGAGCCGAGCTGCGATGAATCGACAACCCTGATGCCGGCAGTCACATAAAGGCCGAGATGGAGATGGGGTCCGGTCGCGTAGCCGGTGTCGCCGCTATAGCCGATAACGTCTCCCGTGATCACCGTGTCGCCCGGTTTGACTGATACATACGAGAGGTGCCCGTATATAGTCGAAAGACCGTTCGGGTGCTTTATAAGGACGTATTTGCCGTATTGGCAGCCGCTTCTTGATTTGGACGGTTCTGTGTCAGCAACAACGCCTGAAAGCGCGGCCCTGACAGGTGTGCCAATCGAGGCGGCAAAGTCGACGCCGCCGTGCGTACCCGACACGTAGAGGCGCTTTGCAGAAACAGTTCTTCCGAAATACTGCGTAATCCGAATGCTGTCGAGCGGCCACGAAAGCAGTCCGTGGATCGCGTTCGGAACCTCGTTCGGAGTGATCGTGATTTTGAGTTGCGATTCATACGCGTACAGTTCCTTTTCGTAAGCGGCCTCTTCGGCGGTTTTTTGGGCAAGGATCGCGCGATAGTTGGCTTCCCTGCCATTGGTGTCGGCAAGAAGCTTGCTCTTCGCATCTTTCGTCGCGAGCACGACCTCTTTCTGATCAGAGAGCGTTTTCTGATACTGCTCGAGCTTGGTCTTCTGTCCACGCGCCTCATCTTCCTTGGCGTGGAGCAAGTCCTCGAGTTCTTTCAGGTCATCATACTTGCCCTTGACCTGCGACTGGAGCGCGTGGATAGCATTTATGTAATCCCATGTAGCCGAAAGGCTTTTGTTGTTGAGAAAATTCTCGATCGCCGATTGCGACTCGGCATATTGAGTCTCACGGATGATGGTCGAGATTTGTTCAGATGTTGAGCCGATTTTGGTTTCGGTGTCCGCGATCTGTCGCGACAGGTCAGAAAGCGTAAGACTGGTTTTGGAAATATTTTTGGTCGTGAGAGCAAGATTTGCCTCGAGCTTTTTCTGGGAAAGTTCGAGCTGGGAGAGCGCATTCTTGAGCGTTTGTGCCTGTTTCGATGTCGAATCGAGGAGCGATGAGTATTGGTCGATCTCTTTTTGAAGGGCCTGGATCTTTTGGTTGTTGTCGTCGATCTTTGCCTGGATGTCGGCGCTTGTATCGGCAGAAACCATGGTCGCCGATCCCTTGAGACAGACGAAAATAACCATCGCTGAGAGCGCGAGAGCGACCGCGATCTGTTTTTTCTTAAGAGCTTGCATGGGCGCTTGCTTTAGCGAGCGCCTCGTCGATCCTATGGAGTGCGGATTCCTTGCCGAGGATAGCCGAAAGGGTGAATGGGTTCGGCGATCGATCCTTGCCGGAAAGAGCGAATCGGAACGGCCAGAGAACGTGTCCCCTGCCCTCCTTTTCCGCATACGGCCAGATTGCTGCCTTTATCCCTTCTTCCGTCCAGCGTCTATCGGGAAGTCGTGAAAGCTCAGATTTTATGTGGGTGAGATGCTTCTTTGCCGAATCAAGGTCAGCATCCTCTTTCCATTTGAGCGAGAGAGCGTCGTACGTCGGTTCCTGAAAATAATAATCGAGATCTTGTGCGTCGATGAGGGTGGCAATGTCGCCGAATGTATTGATGCGCTCGACGAGGACGGGCGCAAGACGTTCCGTAATCGACGTAGTGACATTCCATCCTAAATCGCGGGCCCTTTGCGATGAAGCGACGTGCGTTTTGATTTCCTCGGCGAGTTGCTCCTTCGGCATTCGTTTCAAATGCTCCTTATTGACCCAACGAAGTTTTT
>DASTXF010000110.1:0-9100 GCA_035765615.1 Minisyncoccota bacterium
CCCGTGGCGCTTCAGCGGAGTCAGAAATGGCAGCGCCCTCATGGCTCTTCCGAGGAATTTCTCTTTTGATAAGACGTTCTATATCCAGAATGTCGCGGCGCTGGTCCGGCGTGGCGAAAGAAATCGCCTTGCCGAGCTTGCCGGCGCGACCCGTGCGACCGATGCGGTGAACGTAATCTTCGGACTGTTCCGGAAGATCGAAGTTCACGACGAGAGCGACGTCTTTCACATCGATGCCGCGAGCTGCGATGTCGGTCGCTACGAGCACCTGATATTTATGCTTCTTGAAGCCATCGAGCGCTTCCTTTCTCTGGCCGAGTGATCGATTGGAATGGATCTCCGCGGCCGTGACGCCCACATTGCGGAGCGCGCGGGCAATGTCTTTCGCGCCGTATTTGGTGCGAGTAAAAACAAGTACCGGAACGCCGGGATTCTCGCCCACAAGCTTGGCAAGAAGTGCGAATTTCGCCTTGCGCTCGACAATGATGATTTCCTGATCGACAGTATGAGCCGTCGAACCAGCAGGAGCGACCTCAATGCGAAGCGGCAATTTCATGTGTTCTATCGCGAGCTTGGCAATTTCCTCAGGCATGGTTGCCGAGAAAAGAAGCGTCTGGCGGTCTTTCGGAACGCGGCGGACGATTTCCTTGATCTGAGGCATAAAGCCGATGTCGAACATGTGATCTGCTTCGTCGAGAACAAGAACGGACACGCGATCGAGATTGATCGTCCCCTGCTCGAGGTGATCGATAAGGCGGCCCGGCGTCGCAATAACAATGTCGGGACCAAGACGAACCGCGCGAACCTGCTTGCCCATGGCCTCGCCGCCGATGAGAACCGCCGTGTGGATGCCGAGGCTCATGCCTGGCGTCGAGCCGAGCTTTCGAAGCGTCTCGTCAACCTGAAGCGCGAGTTCGCGGGTCGGCAAAAGGACGAGGCCGCGGCCTTCCTTCTTCATGGCCTTATCAGCGAGAATGCGCTCGATCATCGGGATGCCGAAACCAAGCGTCTTGCCCGTACCTGTCTGGGCAATGCCGATGATGTCCTTTCCGAGGATGCCGTGCGGAATAACCCGAGCCTGGATCGGCGTCGGGGTGATATAGCCGTTCCTCTCGAGGACGGCGAGCATGCCTTCGCTCACGCCTGGAAGGTCTTTGAACGAAAGAGGATGCGCTGGTGCGCCCGGATTACCCTCTGGCGCGCCCGTATGTGTGGTGGGTGACATTCTGTGGTGCGACCGTATCTTTCCTGCCGGTAAAGCGGCACAAGACGCCGTCGCTCTTAGCTAACCGTGCAATTAGAGCAAATCTTGCGCCTAAAGTCAAAGAGGCGTAGGCTTTGGGCAAAGCTCATCATGAAACCGAAAAAACCGAAGGCCCTCGTGCCTTTCTCGCCAATGTGCCTCGGCACATCAATTGAAAAAGCGGCTCTCGAAGCAATCGACTATGCCCGAAATGACGTTAGGCGCCCCGTCCTCCTCGAGTTCTCCGGCGTACACGTCCTCGTTGGACCGAAATCGAATCCTTCTGCAGTCGCCCGCCGATACGCGGCACAGTGCCGCGCGCTCGGCAAACCGATCCGCCGCACGCATACGCACACCGCCGAACCGGCCACGGCCAAAGATATGCGCAAGGCGCTCGGAATTAAAGCCGCCAAATAAGGCGGCTTTTTGCAATAAAAAGGAGGGAGCATTGCTCCCTCCTCGAAACCGTCAGACGCCCGCATCAAGCGGAGCGTCATGGTCGATAAACTGAATGCCGGCCGCACGAGCCCGATCGTAGAGCGCTGCCACATGGGCGGCGTTCGGAACGATGGGAGCAGTGCAGTCGCGGAGGAATCGCATCTTCCCCGCCATGCCGAGACCAGCGAGCAATTCGAGGCTTTTCGCCCGCATATTGTACTCGCAGAAGTCTTCGGCCACGCCGCCGAACTCGACCGCAGCATACATCGTCATCTCCGCGACTGCCCCCATGTTGAGGAGGCCTTCGGGATCGCTCGGCTTGCAGGGCTCGAGCGGCCCAAACCAGTCGGTATTCGCGAGGTGCCCCTTGCGAATGATCCGCGGGCGAATGCGACGGACGCCGCAGGCGAATGCGATCGTCTCCGCAAGAAGCGGATGAAGATTCGCGCCGTCGGTGCCGATCACGCAATGCGGGACGAAGACCCAGATCGGACCCTGTCCCGTGGCCTGGAGGTGATTCCAGTACGCGACCGTCCCCATGGGATCGAACGCGTGCCGGTAGGTGCCGATGTCGTACGGACCGTTCTCGCTGAATGCCTGAGCCTTGAACGTTCCGAGCACTGGATCTTCGAGGGTGAGAATCGCGGCTTTGCCGTACTGCTCAAGGTTGAGTGGATCGCCGGCCCCATCCCGCCAGTTGCAATCGAACGAGATGTGATCGAACGGGTGGCCGTCGAGCGAGTACATGATGCCGCCGTAGTAATCTTCGACGACGCCGTTTATGATGCGCTCGCAGACGCGGAGGACGACCTGGTCGGTCCCCTTCACGGGCAAGCGTCCGTCATCGCGGAAATCTTCCTCGAGGTCGGTAAGAGCGATGAGTCGGGCAACGCCTCGCTTGATGAGTTCGTCGCCCGTCGCGAGGTTATTCGCAAGGCCGTATTGGACGCCCTCGCTATAAGCCCTCGCGATGTCGGGGCTGTAGTGAGCGAACGCCTTCGCCGCAGCGAAGAAATTCGGGATATAGTTCAGTTTCATATGGGAAAGAGCTTCGGTATTACTTGAAACTACGATTTTTGAGCGTTTTGTCAATGATGCGAGCCCGTGCTTGCATCCCTTGACGTTTCGGTGTAATTTGTATAGTGTAATAAGTACACTTATTCTTACCCGAGCATACACCCCTGATTATTTAGTGTCAAGTTTACAATATATGAAATTCCTCAATCCAACCGTGACCGTGGACGTCGTCATATTCACCGTCGAAGAGGGCGTGTTGAAGACACTTATCATCACCCGTGCCAAAGCGCCGTATGAAGGCCTCCCTGCCCTCCCCGGCGGCTTCATTCACGAAGGCGAAACAAGCGTCACCGCCGCCGAGCGCATCCTCCGCGACAAGGCCGGCGTGAAAGGCGTCTACCTTGAGCAGCTCTACACGTTCGATGCTCCGACCCGCGATCCGCGCGGACCGGTATTCTCCGTGACCTATTTCGCCCTGGTGCCTCCGGGCGAAGCGAAGATCTCAGAAACCATCGACACCCAGATGCCGCGTTTTGTTCCGGTGTCATCCATATCAAAACTCGCCTTCGACCATTCGAAAATTGTTTCCTATGCGGTCGAGCGCCTCAAATCGAAAGCTGAGTACACGAACGTCGTCTACTCCCTCCTGCCAAAGTCGTTTACCCTCACCGAACTTCAAAAAATGTATGAAATCACTCTCGGACGCGATCTCGACAAGAGAAACTTCAGGAAGAAAATGGCCGAGCTCGATCTCCTCGAAGAAACGGGCGCATCGTCGAAAGGCGGCAGACAGAGGCCGGCGAAGCTCTATCGGTTCAAGTCACGCAAACCCCAAGAACTCAAGAAATTCTTCTAAATCAAAATTATGAAAACAAACAATAAAAATAAGGCGGTCCAGAACAGAAAGACTGGCGCGACCAAAGCACTCCCTGATTTCGGCTTTCTCCGGGTCGCTGCGGCCGTTCCGAAAGTAAAGATCGCCGACACAACGTGGAATGCACGCGAAATCCTCGCGATCGCCGAAAAAGCCGCCAAGGAAGGCGTGGCTCTAACGGTATTCCCGGAACTTTCCATCACCGGCTATTCCATCGCCGACCTCTTTCACCAGAGACTCCTCCTCGACAAGGCGCTCGAGGCGCTCAAAACGGTTAAAGAAGGCATGAAGAAAATTCCCGGAGTCGTCGTGGTGGGCCTACCGATGGTCATCGACAATATGATCTTTAACGTCGGCGCCGTTATATCGGCCGGCCGCATCCTCGGCATCGTTCCGAAAACGAGCATTCCGGGTTACAAGGAATTCTACGAAGAACGCTGGTTCTCGTCGGCCCGCGACCTCAAATCGCGCGAGGTGCTCCTCTTCGGCGAAGCCGTTCCCGTTGGAACCGACCTGCTTTTCCGCGCCAATGACAAAAGCGACTGCGCCCTTGCCGTAGAAATCTGCGAGGACCTTTGGACCCCGCTTCCCCCGAGCTCGTTCCATGCCGTCGCAGGAGCAACCGTCATCGCCAACCTTTCGGCCTCGAACGAACTCGTCGGCAAGGCCGACTATCGCCGCTCGCTCGTCGCCAACCAGTCGGCCCGCACCGTCTCGGGCTATATTTACGCATCGTCGGGCGTCCATGAATCGACGACAGACGTTGTCTTCGGCGGCCATGCGCTCATCGCTGAAAACGGCGGCATCCTCGCCGAAACCGGACGTTTCGGCCGCGAAAGCGATCTCATCATTTCGGAGATCGATGTTGAAAATGTCATCCTCGACCGGGTGAAGACCACGAGCTTCGGCGAAAGCAATCGCGAGCTTGGCAACCGCGAATACCGAATCATCCCTGTTGATCTTGCTTTGGGACTCCGCGACGGCAAGCTCCGCCGCAAAGTGGCGCGTTCACCATTCCTCGCTCCGAATAAGGAAGTCCGCGAACGAGTCACGTCTGATATTTTCGAGATCCAGGTCGCAGGGCTCGGAAAGCGTCTTGAATATAGCGGCATCAAGCGCATCGTCCTCGGCCTTTCGGGCGGACTCGATTCGACGCTCGCCCTTCTCGTTGCAATAAAGACCTTCCAGAAGCTCGGCTTGCCTCTTACCGACATCAAGACGTACACCATGCCGGGATTCGGTACGACCGACCGCACCAAATCGAATGCCTGGAAACTCGCCGAAGCCGCGGGAGTCTCGATTGAAGAAATTTCCATCGCTCCGGGCTCGACCCAGCAGTTCAAAGACATCGGCCACGACGGCGCGACCCAGGACATTACCTACGAAAACGTCCAGGCCCGCTACCGCACCATGATTCTCATGAACAAGGCAAACCAAGTCGGAGGCATTGTTCTCGGCACGGGCGACCTTTCGGAAATTGCTCTTGGCTGGTGCACGTTCTCTGGCGATCACCTCTCCCACTACAACGTCAATGCCGGCGTGCCGAAAACGCTCGTCCGCCACGTCGTGGAATTCGTCATGGAAAAGGAGCCGAATGCGGCCCTCAAAACCACGCTCAAGGATATCCTCGACACTCCGGTATCGCCTGAACTCAAGAAAACCGGCGCAAAACTCACCCAGAAAACCGAAGACATTATCGGCCCGTACGAGCTTCACGATTTCTTCCTCTACCATTTCGTCCGCTGGGCAGCAGGTCCTCGCAAGATTCTTTTCCTCGCGAGCCAAGCTTTCGGCACTTCCTATTCGAAAGACGAAGTGAAGAAGTGGCTCGGCATATTCATTAACCGCTTCTTCAAGAATCAGTGGAAGCGCTCTGTCATGCCGGACGGCCCGAAAGTCGGTTCCGTGGCGCTCTCGCCGCGCGGCGACTGGAGGATGCCGTCGGATGCCGAAGTGACCGCCTGGATCGAAGACCTCAATTAAATGAAAAAGAAACGCATCGCGCTTTTCGGCGGAGCCTTCAACCCGCCTCATAATGGCCATGCGGCGGTGGTACGCGCCCTTGAGTCGCTCGATTCGATCGATGAAATCTGGCTCATGCCATCGGCCAATCGCTGGGACAAGAGCATATCCGTATCCGGTCCCGATCGCCTCCATATGATCGATCTTCTGATCGGCGATCTTCGGCTTGGCTCGAACAAGCACGTGAGGCCGTTCGACCACGAAATCAGGAAACCGAACCTTTCGACCACATTCGAAACAAAGGCCGAACTCGAAAAACTCTACCCGTACCACGAATTCCATTTTGTATTCGGCTCGGACGTTCTTCCTGACATCGCGCCGAAATGGGTCCACGGCAAGGAACTTTTCGATACGGCGAATTTTATTTTCGTCGAGCGGCCGGGCTATGTCTTGCCAGAAGGATTCGCTTTGCCTCCTCATGCAATCCTTCTTCCCTTGCCTCATAAAGACACGCTCTCGAGCACCCATGTTCGAGATATTGCCAATGATCCCGACAAACTTGCGGCATGCGTCTCGCCGTCGGTCGCGGAATTTATCCTGAAGAAAGATTTTTACGCTCGCACGAGCGCATCGATCGAAAAGAAAAAGCCTGCTCTAAAGCAGCAGGCTTGAGAAAACGTATCGTCCCTTAGCGCACGCGCACCGGCGCCGCATCGGACCAGATGTACATCCAGGTCACGATGCAGATGTCGACCGTGAGCCACACCCCGGAAACGCCCGCAATGACGGAACTCAGGGTCGGATGGGTCGGCGATGAGCCGAGCATCGCGACGACGAACGGGAGGACGATGAGAAGAGCGGCCATGACATCCTTACCAGTAATGAGGTTTTTCATGTTTGCTATAAGTATAGCATATTTACTTGACAAAGTCAATGTGGCTGGTAAACTGAGAAAAGAAGCCACTTTAACACCATGAAAGAACCCTCATTGGCCCAGATCGCGGTCTCGGACAGGCCGCCGGTCTTTTCCCTCCTGGACCTCGATTTCTACAAGATTTCGATGGGACAGTTCATCTACCTCTACTATCCGGACGTGATGGTGAGGATTAAACTCATCAATCGCGGCCCGGAGAAGCTGGGGCTCATCATTCCCGAGCACAAGCTCCGCGCAGCGCTCGATCACGTCATGTCGCTTACGGTCGACTTCAGCGAAGAAAGCTATCTTCGCGGCGTCGACAACTACGGCGAACGCGTGCTCAAGGAGCCGTACCTCAAGTTTTTCCGGCAGTACCGCGCCCCGCAGTACCACCTGGAATACCTTCCGGACGGCGAGATCGACCTCTGGGTCGAAGCGCCATGGAAGAACGACACGTACTGGGAACTCTACCTGATGCGAATCGTGAACGAGCTCTACTTCCGCGAGCTTTTGCTCCGGATGTCGCCCCTCGAGCGCGATATGGTATTTGCCGAAGGCAAGCGCCGGCTCGCCGCGAAGATCGAATTCTTCAACGCAAACCCGGACATCTTCTTCGCGAACTTCGGCTGCCGCCGCTGCTTCAGCTACGAGTGGGCGTATTACGTCGACTGGGCGCTCAAGCAAGGTATCAAGACTCCCGGACAGTTCCGCGGCACGTCGTCGGTTCTCATCGCCAAGGAACTCGGGCTCGAGCCGATCGGCACGAATGCCCACGAGCTCCAGATGGTCCTCGCGGCCATTGCGGAGAGCGACAGCGAACTCGCCGAAGTGCCCCACAGGCTCCTCGACCAATGGTACGACCTCTATGGTCCGGCCATGGCCGTCGTCTTGCCGGACACCTTCGGCAGCCGCTACATGATGCGGACGATGAGCCAGAAAAATGCCGAGCGCTATCGCGGCATCCGGCTCGATTCGGGCGACCCTGCGAAAGAGGGTGACGAGTGGATCCAGTTCTGGAAAGACCGCGGCATCGACCATGTCGCGGCCAAGAAGTTCCTGATCCCTTCGGACGACCTCAAGGTGCCCACGACGGTGAAGCCGCTTCATGAGCACTTCAAGAGCCGCGTGCCCGCTTCCGACGGCATCGGCACGCACCTTACGAACGATCTCGGGCTCACGCCCCTCAAGATCGTCGCCAAGGTGACGCACGCAAACGGCCGGCCGGCGATCAAGCTCTCGAACGTTCCCGGGAAAATCTCGGGACCGCCCGATCTTGTCGAACGGTACAAGCGGGTCTTCGGGTACAATCAAGACTGATTTCTTCAAGGCGGGCGCCAGCATGGCGCCCGCTTTTTTCATGCATGAAAAAAGCGCGCACGTGTACGTGCGCGCCTTGAAATGGATATCAAACCTGGGAATCTGCGCTCGGATGAGCGCGTCCCGTCGCGAGGTAGAGGCAGTACGCCGCGAGCGACTTGCCGTCGGGCGTGAGGAACGGGAGCATTCGGAGCGGAATGACCGAGAGCTTGATGCGCTCGTTCTCGCTTGCGAGTCCGGTCGTCTTGCCACGGAATTCTTCGAGCTTTTCGCGGGTGATTTCCCGCTCGTAGAGGAAGATCCGAATGAATTCGTCGCAGGCTCCGGGTGATGGAAACATACCGGGCCAGTTGTTCGAATTGGCGAGATGCGTGAGGTCGACGAGCTCGTCCGTCTTGATGGTGATACCGAGTTCCTCTTCCATTTCGCGGGCGGCGACGCCAGCGAAATTGCCTTCGCCATCGAGCATGCCTGCGGCGATTTCCGGAAACGACGAGCTTCCCGAAGCGAACCGCGGCTGATTGGTGAGTACCGTGTACTCTTCGCCTTCGCAATGGAAGACGACGAGCATGGCGACTGCCCCGCCGCGGAGGAATACGATGCCGGGCATCACGAGCTTACCTTCGTTGTCGTATACCTCCGCCTTGAATTTGGCGAAAATGACCCGCCGAGGCTCATGACGCGTGAAGTCGACCGATTGAAATTCGATCTTCCGCACGCTGAACCAGGGGCTCAGGCGCTTCTTCCATTCAGTGAAAATGTGCGATTGGAGGGCCTCTTCGGCGTGTTCTCCGGTCACTTCCACCGTTCTGCCGTGTATGAGAGTGTTCATAAGTTCTTTCCTCACACTACAATTTTTTTAATAAAAGTCAACGAGCGAGGCGGAGCGGCCCCATGTATACTCAAGACATGAGCAAAAAGATAAAGATCGGCCTCGATTTGCACGGCGTCGTCGATGCGCGCCCAGATTTCTTCCGGGAACTCGCCCGCTCCCTCGTCGATAACGGCCACGAAGTCCACGTCATTACCGGCGGCACCAAGGAACGGGAGATGGAAAAACTCAAAGAACTCGACTTCCCCCACACTCACTTCTTCTCCATCACCGACCACCATCTCGGCCTCGGAACGCCCGTCGAATGGGACGAGAAAGGCAATCCGCATCTCGACACGTATCTCTGGGACAAGACCAAGGCGGAATACTGCCTCGAGAACGGCATCGATCTCCACATCGACGATTCGGACATATACCACTATTTCTTCAAGACGCCGTACACCCGCTACTACAGCAAGGACTCGTCGAGGAACAAGAAAATCCACCTCGAATCCCTCTCCG
>DASTXF010000111.1:0-3070 GCA_035765615.1 Minisyncoccota bacterium
CGCGCATTCATGACGCGAGCCGCTCCACGAGAGCGGCTTTTATTTTTCCGGACGCGTATCTTTAGCCGCAAGATACCTCCCCAAGAAATCGCGTTTCAGATCGGAGAACGTGCCATCAATCACTGCCCTGCGCATTTTCTTCACAAGCCCGACAATGAAATGAAGATTGTGGATCGAGCAAAGCATCGGTCCGAGCATTTCTCGTGATTTATGGAGATGCGCGATGTATGCGCGGGTATAGTTCTTGCAGGCGTAGCAGTCACAGCCTTCGTCGATCGGATTCTGGTCATCCTGATATCGTTCATTCCCGATGTGAATTTTGCCGTCTTTTGTATAAACCGTGCCGTGCCTACCAAGGCGCGTCGGAGCGACACAATCGAACGTATCGCAGCCATTCTCCACGCCAAGAAAAAGGTCCTCCGGTTCGCCGATGCCGAGGAGGTGGCGCGGCTTCCCTTCCGGCAGAATTTCGTTTACCCATTTGACCGCCGTGTGAAGATCTTCCTTATCAAAAGAGCCGCCGATGCCGAAGCCGTCGAAATCCATAGCGCCGATCGTCTGGGCGCTTTCTTTGCGCAAATCTTCATAGCGGCCGCCTTGCACAATGCCGAAAAGAGCCTGACGCGCGGCGTTCGGAGCCGAGCGATGATAATCAAGGCTGCGTCTGCCCCATCGATGCGTGCGATCGAGCGCCTCGCGCTGATAGGCTTTTGTCTCCGAGGGCGAGGTGCATTCGTCGAAGGCGAATATGATGTCAGCACCGATCGCATGCTGAATCTCCATTGAGCGCTCCGGCGTGATGTAGTGGATCGAACCGTCTAATGGTGATTTGAAAGCGGCCCCATCATGGTCGATCTCGACCAATTTCGGCTTCACGGCTTCTTCATCGCGCTCTTTGAGGAGAGGTACGGCCTCGAGGTCCTTGAGGATTTTCGAAACATTCGATCCGTACCCAGCGCCGAGCGAAAATACCTGAAAGCCTCCCGAATCAGTCATGGTCGGACCATTCCAATTCATCATTTTGTGCAAGCCTCCCATGGCTCGGACGCGAGCCTCGCCGGGCTGCATATAAAGGTGATATGTATTGGCAAGCACTGTTTCAACGCCGGCGTCGCGGAGCATTTCAACGGTAAGGCCTCGCACGGCAGCCTTGGTGCCGACGGCAATGAAAGCCGGGGTCTCGATAGGACCATGAGGCGTGTCAATCGTTCCCGCGCGCATGAGCCCGGGACCTTTCTTTTCGATGCGGAAGCGTATCGGCTTTTCCATGCTTTCTAGAGTACCATCTGCCGCCGTAAAATTTACTTGACATTTCATATAAATGAGGTATTTTGTTGAGAAATACAGACCACCCCTTGTTCTATGAATACGTTGCTCGTCATCCTCGCCCTCGCGGTGTATTTCGCCGCGGCTTGGGCTCTCTACACGCGGCAGAACTTCGTGAAGCTCTGCGCGCCGATCGCCAAGATCGACAATGACCTCAAGCGGACAGGAATCGGCCTCCTCGCGCTCATCGCCTCCGCGGCAATCCTCGCGTTCGGCGGTTCGGTGCTTACGATCATCGGAGCGATTCTTTCCTATCCGATCATCGCGGTCCTCCTCGCGGCATTCGTCGGTTGGGCATCCTACACCAAAATCGAAGTGTTCCGCCTCTGCGGCCCCGTCGCCGCCATCCAGAACAACTTCGTGAGGGCCGCCGCGTCTGTCGCAGGCTTCGTCGTGTGCCTCCTGGTGATCGTGTACGGTGGTGCGCTCCTCGCCAATATCGGAGCGTTCCTGCTCAAGCCGATCACCGCCCTGTTCTAAAGCTGGGCCCCATCGGATTCAAGGCCGTCCTCGCATGAGGCCGGCTTTTTCTTTTTGTGCTCCCGAAAATACCCTTTACAAAATCTATATATTGTGTTAGTTTCCTATTCAGTACCTCAACCACTTTTAACCCTGAATCCTTACCGAAATGAGTGGCAAGTTCGTTGATATCCTGTTCAGCTGGGTAATTACCCTTCGCTGGAAATGGATCATCCTCTGGTTCCTGGTGTTTTTCGCCGGGAGCTGGTGGGCGACCTATTACTTCGATCCGACCTGCAAGGTTGCCTCGCCGTCGGTGTTCTGGTGGTATTTCATCACCACGATCATCCGCGCAGGCTACCCGGAATACTTCCCCACAGGGCTCGGTTCCCGGATTACGCTTATCCTGATGTTTTTCATCGGAGGCGTGTTCCTGATCGTCCCCATCTGCAAGGCGGCATCCATGGTGTTTGAACACTCCCAACGCAGAAAGAAAGGCTTGGCAATGCTTAACGTAAAAAATCATGCGGTACTCCTCGGCTATCGCGCCGGAGAGACCGAGACGATCGTCGAGCAGCTCCTCGCCGATCACCTGCACCGAAAGAAATTCTCGAGCGTCGTCATTTGCTCGAAAAAGATCACGGAGGCGCCGCCGCAGCTCGCGGGCAACCCGCTCGTCTCGTTTGTCCAGGGCGATACCGCCTCGGACGACGTGATCGAAAGAGCCTGCGTCAAGGATGCGTGCCTGGTGCTCGTCACCGGCCACGAGGACGCGCGAACCATGGCCGTCTGCCTCGCGATAAACAACGTCGTGCGGAAAGACGCCCATGTCGTCGCATACATCGAGGACCGCAAGAATGCGGCGCTTCTCCACAAGCTTAATCCTTCGATCGAGTGCGTCATGTCGCTTCGTCCCATGCTCATCGCCCAAGCGGCGGTGAATCCTGGGTCATCCGAAGTCATTCGCGACCTGGTCGATCTTAAAGGCATCCAGACGATATTCCGGATCAATGTTCCGGACTGGGTTCCCGCAATGGATTACTGGGTCGCCTCGAAGATCATGCGGCACTGTTACGACGCGATACCGTTCGCCCTCGCGAACGACCACTCGCCCGATAGCCCGCTTATGGCCGACCCGCAGCCAAAAACGATCGTAAAAGGCGGCATGGCGATCTTCTACATTGGCAAAGGCCGGGTGGACAAAGACATCGACTGGTCCATGTTCAAGGCAGGCATTCGGATTGAAGGCTTGCCCGACGATGTGGCCCCCGAAGTCCAGGAGTCG
>DASTXF010000112.1:0-2960 GCA_035765615.1 Minisyncoccota bacterium
CTCTCCCGGGCGAGCCTCGCGGTCGTCGTAGAGTGTCTCAATACCTGCACCGAGAAGCGCCGCGTACAGCCTGTCTGCCTCGGCACGCGCTGGATTCTTGCCATTTCCGAGGTCTTTGGAGTCGACGACGATAAGGTGCGCCTTGAATGGAGCGACTGATTCCGGCCAGACAATGCCATCCTTGTCAGAAAGGGTTTCCACGATTGTGCCCATGACGCGGCCGGGACCGATGCCGTACGAGCCCATGACGACCTGTTTCTTCTCGCCTTTTTCGTCGACATAGGAAAGTTCAAAGGCATCCGAGAATCGGGTGCCGAGGCTAAAGATGTTACCGACCTCCACTGCAGTGCGCTCGACGAGGTCGTTGCGAGCCACGCCAAGATCTTTCAAAACTTCATCCGTAAGAACTTCTTTGTTTACGGCGATTTTCTTTTTCTCGTCGACGTAAATTGTGTCTTCGCCCGCGTCGGTGATCGTCTGAAATTCGTGTGAATATTTCGAAAACGAGCCACCAGAGGCGAATGTCACGAATGTCTTGTCTCCAAGACCAACGCGATTGAATATATTGAGATACGCCTGCTTTGCCTTCTCGTAGAAGACTTCGTGTGATTTTACGTCGCGAGAGAACGAGTAAAGATCCTTCATCAAAAATTCACGGCCGCGCATCACACCTGATTTGGCGCGCTCTTCGTTGCGGAATTTTGTCTGAAACTGATAGACGAAACGAGGCAGATCGCGATACGACTGAATGTATTCCTTCATGAGCGATGTGAGGGGCTCTTCGTGCGTGAAGCCGAGACCGACATCCGTGCCGCTTTTCAGCTTCGTCTTAAACCAATTGTCGACGACATCATCGGACCATCGGCCGGTTTTCTCCCAGATTTTTTTGTCCTGAAGAGCAGTAAGGGAAACCTCCTGGCCGCCGATCTTGTTCATTTCGTCTCGAATGACGGAGACAATATTTTCAAGGACGCGGCGACCGAGCGGCAAATACGCGTACACGCCGGCCATTTCCTTGTAAATGTAGCCCGCCCTGATGAGAAGCTGAGCGTTTTTGGACACCTCGTCTTTCGGGGCTTCCTTTCTGGTTTTAGTGAAAAGCTCGGTTTGGCGCATCGAAATAATGCTTAGTGGGCCAATAATAGCCTACTTTTTAGGCCCTTGTAAGGGGGTTGACATATGAGATATTTGATGTATTGTGGTGTACGAATCTCAATTACTGTTCCCATGCAAATTCAGAGTAGTTCTCAGCTTGTCCTGTATTTGTTTTACCTGTTCTTTGCCGTCGAGATCGTCGTCTGCGCGACCCGAGCCTCCCGCTCGCGGCCGATACTCATGAAGACGATCTGGATGCTTTTCGCTCTTGCAGGGGTAACGGGCTTCGTGGCCACCGCCTACGCCCACTCCCTTCCGCACTAGCGACGATCAGGTTTTTCAAAGGCCGCGTCACGATGACGCGGCCTTTTCTATTTAACAAGATTTAAGATGTCGTGATACGTCACGAAAATCATGAGAAGGATGATCAAGCCGAAACCGATGAGGTTTGCAATATTTGCTGTTCTAGTGCGAATTGGTTTCCTGCGAATTGCTTCAATGATGACGAAAAGGATGCGGCCGCCATCGAGCGCCGGGAATGGCAGAAGATTAAGCGCCGCCAAGTTGAGCGATATAAATGCGGTGAATGAAAGAAGGTATGAAAAGCCGAGCTTCGAAGCGTCGCCTACGAGGCGCGCGATGCCGACAGGACCGGAAAGCTGCGATACGTCGGCATGACCGAGAATCGCATCATGAATAAGCGAGTAGAGCCCCTCGAAAATGCTCGCGAACAAACTACCGGTGAGTTTTGCTCCCTCGAAAATCGCAAGATGAATAGGCAGACTGGCTTTCCCTACTTCATCCATGGAAATACCGATTGCATATTCACCGGAAAGTGGCGACATGGAAGGCGTCACAGTCACATATTTTTTGTTCGCTCCCCGAAGGACTTCGAGAGTCATTGGCTTGCCTTTAGAAAGTTTTGTGACCTCCTGAATCGAAGCGGCACTGTCGATCGTCGTTGTCGCTCCTCCTACTCCGAGAGAAAACACCTCGTCACCCTCTGTGAGGCCGGCTTTGGCAGCGGGCGACCCTGCAATGGTACTAAGAACAATAATGTGCGTATCGTGAATGTAGGCCGCATATTCCTGAGAAACGCCCGTCGTCATGCCTGTCATATAGGCCGCAGAGAAAAGCACCCAGGCGAAGAGAACATTCATGATGATGCCTGCAAGAAGAATGACTGCTTGAACAAACCTTGGCTTTGATACAAAGCTTCGCGAGTCAGGTTCGACTGCGGCGCTTTCCGGCGTTTCTCCGAAAATTTTGACGAAGCCGCCGAATGGTACGGCATTCAAAGTGTAAAGCGTTTCCCCCACCTTCTTTTTAATGAGCGCCGGCGGAAAGCCGAGACCGAATTCATCAACGCGCACCCCAAAGCGCTTGGCCGCGAAAAAGTGCCCGAATTCATGCACGAGCACTAATACCGCGAGAATGATGAGAAATATGATTATGTACACCTGCGAAATTTAGGAAAGTATCTCCTTCTCCTTCTTGTCCATCATGTCGGCGAGCTTTTTCGAGCTTTCGTCGACAAGCTTCTGAACCTCTGTCTTGAAACGGAACTTTTCGTCTTCGCCCATGCCGCCTTCTTTTTCTTTCTTTTCGATATCAGTAATGACTTCGTCACGATGTTTCCTGATCTGGATGCGCGCCTGTTCGAGTTTTTCCTTTGCCGTCTTCACGATCTCCTTTCTGCGCTCGCCGGTAAGTTCTGGGAACGAAACGCGGATACCCTTGTCATCAACCGCCACAGAGACACCGAGGTTCGCGACCGTGATGGATTTCTCGATCGCCTTAACAAGGCCCTGATCCCACGGCGTGATACGAATCGTGCGCGGATCTTCATTCGTCATGCCAGCCAC
>DASTXF010000113.1:0-9210 GCA_035765615.1 Minisyncoccota bacterium
CGGCAAACGAGCAGAACGATTATTTCCGGGTGGTTTTGAAGGCGCTTGAAATCGTTGAGCCAGAAGCCGCCAAAGTAACAAAGCATATATCGCACGGCATGCTTCGTTTCGCCGAAGGCAAAATGTCATCGAGAAAGGGAAATGTCATTACCGGCGAATCGCTCGTGAAGGATGTTGAAAAACTTGCCTTCGAGAAACTCAAGGATCGCGACATGGACGAAAAAGAAAAGCGCCAGGCAGCGGAAATGATCGCCGTGGCGGCTATCAAATACTCAATCTTGAAGCAGGTTTCGACGAGCGACATCATATACGATTTCGACAAATCAATTTCATTTGAAGGAGATTCGGGCCCGTACCTTCTCTATACCGCCGTCCGTGCCGCTTCGGTGCTTGAGAAAGCCAAAAAGGAAGGCGTGAAGGCGTCCTCGGAAGGAGGCACCCCTGAAGAGAAGATCGAGCGCCTCGTCGCCCGATTCCCTGAAACGGTATCCCGTGCCGCCGCTGAAAAAGCGCCGCACCTCGTGACGACGCATCTTGTCGAACTTTCCTCGGCTTTCAATTCTTGGTATGCGAATGTGCCGATCGTCGATCCAAAGGATCCCGGATCGCCATACAAAGTGGCGCTCACCCAAGCCGTGCGCACGGTCCTCGCGAATGGTCTCAAGCTTCTTGGCATTCGCATTCCGGAGCGGATGTAATTCACTCGAAATCCCCAAGCTGATTTGATTTCGGCTCGCCTTCCTGCAAAATGGGGGAAGATATGGCACCTCTCCATTCAAAACTCGTGGACGTCGATAAGGCGTTCAAGAAAGCGATTTCAAAGAAATTCGACTATGACAACTTTTGGCTCGAGTACGACCTCTCCATAATGAGGCGGACTCGCATGAAGCTCGCGGGAATCGACGGCGAAGATCGGATCATGGCTGATCCGCACCGTATCCTCAGGGATGATCACCCGACCGCGATTTCCGCGTCCTATCGGACCGTGATCATCCATCAGGAAACGACCGTGTACGAGTTCCTGCATTCGACGCCTCCGGAGAAGACGGGCCGGCCCGGCAGCATAGACGATGCCGTTGATTTCATCGCGCGGTTTCCGCTCGTGGCCATGCAACACACGCTCGTCGTGCTGAATACCATGGTCTTCGATCCGGAGACGGATATGTTCGCGATGGTCGGAATCGATGCCAAGCCGCGCGGGGGATTCGTCGCCCGCATCCTTGAACGGAAACGGCTCCTCCTCATTAACGATCTTCTTCTCACAAGGAAGTAAACAAGGCCGCGCAGCAATGCGCGGCTTTTTCTTCCAAAAAACCCTGAAAATTGCTAATCTAAGGGCCTATGGCAGAAGCTCCAAAAGCCGCGCAAAGTCCCAAGCCCAAGACAAAACTCGTCGAAATAGAGGAGAAGGTCCTTTCGTTCTGGTCAGAACGCCAGATTTTCCAAAAGTCGCTCGATAAGGGTGGCAGGGAATTCGTATTTTACGATGGACCGCCGTTTGCGAATGGATTGCCGCATTACGGCCACATGCTCGCTTCCTTCATAAAAGACACCGTTCCTCGCTATAAAACCATGCGAGGCTATCACGTTGCCCGGCGCTGGGGGTGGGATTGCCACGGTCTTCCGGTCGAAAATCTTGTCGAAAAGGAACTCGACCTCAAGTCCAAGAAAGACATCATCGATTACGGCATGGAAAAATTCAACGAAGTCGCTAAAGAAAGCGTGCTTCGATATGCCCACGATTGGCGCACGATCATCCCGCGCATCGGCCGCTGGGTTGATATGGATGATGACTATCGGACTATGGACCCTTCGTATACCCAGTCTGTTTGGTGGGCGTTCAAAACGCTTTTCGACAAGGGTCATGTATACGAAGGTTTCAAATCAATGCAGATTTGCCCTCGCTGCGAAACAACCCTTTCGAACTTTGAGGTAAATCAGGGATATAAAGACATTACCGACATTTCGGTCTTCGTAAAATTCAGGAGCAAGGACGATCCGAAGACCTATTTCCTCGCATGGACAACAACTCCGTGGACGCTCCCAGGAAACGTGGCGCTTGCCGTCGGTGCGGACATCGATTATGTCCGCGTGACCCATGAAGGCAATACGTATATTCTCGCCAAAGATCGCGTTGCCGATGTATTTGCCGGCAAGGAATACTCGCTTGGTACTGTGGTGAAGGGCGTTGATCTCGTCGGTTCCTCGTACGAGCCGGTCTTTTCGTACTACGATGACGCGTCGCTCAAAAATCGCGAAAACGGCTTCAAAATCTATTCGGCGCTTTTTGTCACGACCGAGGATGGTACAGGTATCGTCCACATTGCTCCGGCATTCGGCGAAGATGACATGAAGCTCGGTCAGACCGAAGACCTTCCATTCGTTCAGCACGTGGGCATGAACGGCAAATTCAAGCCCGAGGTCGCGGATTTCGCCGGGTTCGACGTAAAGCCGAAAGACGATCCGCAAAGAACCGACATCGAAATCATAAAATGGCTCGCTCATCGCGGTTTCCTTTTCGACAAGAAAAAAATCGTCCACTCGTATCCGCACTGCTGGCGCTGTGACACACCGCTCTTGAATTACGCCGCATCGTCATGGTTCGTCCGAGTCACCGATTTTAAAAACAAACTTGTCGCCGCCAATAAAGGCGTCACGTGGGTGCCGGAAGACATACGCGACGGCCGCTTCGGCAAATGGCTCGAGGGCGCGCGCGACTGGGCGATATCCCGCTCGCGCTTCTGGGGCGCGCCGATACCCGTATGGAAGGCGGCTGATTCCGAACGCCTCTTTACCGTGGGATCGCTCGACGATCTCTCGGGTCTCGTCAAAAAATCAGGCAATTCTTACATCCTCATGCGCCATGGCGAGTCGGAAGCGAACGCTCGCGGCGTCTCGAATTCGAATATCGAACTTTCGCACAAATACAAACTTACCGAAAAGGGCAGGAAGGAAGTCGCTGACCAGGCAAAAGCTATCGCTTCCCGCGGCATCGATCTTATTGTCGCGTCCGATTTTGAACGGACGAAGGAAACTGCCCGCATTGTCGCGAAAGCGTGCGGAATTCCGGAAAATAAAATCGTCTATGATGTCCGCCTTCGCGAATACAATGTTGGTGCTGAAAGGGAAGGAAAGCTGTGGGCCGAAACGGATCGCCATGTCCGCCTCCATGGCTTCTATCCGGGCATGGAAACGCCTGCCGCGCTTAAGAAGCGAGTCTTTGACGCGTTCTTCGATATAGATAAAAAACACGCGGGCAAGCGCATTCTTGTTGTGAGCCACGGTTCGCCTCTCAATACCCTTATCCACGGTATTGCCGAGACGCCGTCGGAAGACAAAATTCTCCATGATGAGCGACGCTTCTTCCAGAAGACCGCGGAAATGCACGACTTCGAATTCGTTCCGCTTCCGCACGATCACGATTACAATCTCGATCTTCACCGGCCATACATCGACAATGCCGAATACGTCGCTCCGGACGGAGAAAAGCTTGTCCGCGTGCCGGAAGTTTTCGACTGCTGGTTCGAATCGGGATCGATGCCGTACGGCGAAGCCGATTACCGCGGCGAGTCGCTCCCTCATTTTTCGCCGAAGGGCAGGCTCGGCGGACTTTTGGGCGGCAAGCGCGGCTATCCGGCGGATTTCATTGCTGAAGGCCTCGATCAGACGCGCGGCTGGTTCTATTCGATGATGACCCTCGGCGTCGGGCTTTTCGGATCAAGTCCGTACAAGAACGTCATCGTGAACGGCATCATTCTTGCTGAAAATGGCGAGAAGATGTCGAAGCGCCTCAAGAACTATCCTGATCCGCTCGATGTCATAAATACTTATGGCGCCGATTCTCTTCGCTATTACTTGCTCTCGTCGCCGGTCGTGGCCGCCCAGGACCTTTGCTTCTCAGAGAAGAGCGTCGATGAGGTCTCGAAGAAGCTTATCCAGCGTCTCGATAACGTTCTCGCATTCTACGAGATGTATGCCGACAAGAATATTCGTCCGACGGCCGGTTCTCAGAACGTCCTTGATCGCTGGATCGCGGCGCGACTTAACGAAACGAGAAATGAAGTCACGAAGTGGCTCGATCAGTATCAACTCGATAAGGCGGCTCGACCGCTCATGAGCTTTGTCGATGACCTTTCGACATGGTATTTGCGCCGTTCGCGCGACCGCTTCAAGTCCGAAGACCGCGCCGATAAAGAAGCTGCGCTCGGAACGACTCGCCGCATTCTCTCTGATTTCGCCAAAATCGCCGCTCCCTTTATCCCGTTCTATGCCGAATACCTCTTTGGCCGCGTGAAAACCGAAACCGATCCGGAAAGCGTGCACCTCACATCTTGGCCGGAAGAAGCTCCTGCTGATGTTTCAATCGTAAAAAGCATGGCGGAAACCCGTGCTCTCGTGACGCTCGCCCTCCAGGAACGCGCCAAGGCGGGCATTAAGGTGCGCCAGCCGCTCGCTCGTCTGTCGATCAAAGACAAAGGTCTCGCCGCCGAATTCATCGATCTCGTGAAGGACGAAGTGAATGTGAAGGAAGTCGTAGTGAATCGCGAACTTGCCTCTGATACGCTTCTCGACACCGTCGTCACCGAAAGCCTCCGTACGGAAGGCGTGGCCCGCGACCTTATCCGTGCGATCCAGGATCTCCGCAAGAAAGAAAATCTCACGGTGGGCGACAAGGTTGCACTTCTCCTTGATTCCGATGAGAAGGGTAAGGAGCTCGTTCGCGCATTTGAGCGAGATATCCGCAAGGTGACGCTCGTCACCGCTGTTGAGTACTCGGATTTGCCGCACGCCGAAGAGATAGCAGTCGAGGAATATCGCTTCAAAATAGGGCTCAAGAAATAGGGCGCCCGTGTCTTGCGTAATTTATACTTCTGTAGTATAATTATGCGAGTTCAGAAAACAGTTCCCCGAAACCCTTCCAACCATGAGATCGAATAACAATCCGATGACCGAGCCGTCGCTCTTCATGATCAGCTTCGTCATCTTGTTTGCGATTCTTTTCCTCCTGAGCTTTCTCTCGCTCTTCCAGTCAGTCTCCGTCCCGACGACTGACCACCACGTGCGCGTGATGAGCCGATAGTTTCAAAGCGCCCGACCCCTCGGGCGCTTTTCGTTTGCGTCTGTTTGACAGAAGGTCTGCCGCGAATACTATGAAGAAAGAATATGAACTACACACCGTTCAAGCTTACAACGACCGGTCTTGCCGGCACGGGCAAGTCTGTTGCGGGAAAGAAATCGAAGGAACGCTTCAACCTCGAGCATCGGATGTCGGCGGGGGACTACTACCGCGCGCTTGCCGAGGAGAAGCGTATGACGCTCCTCGAACTTGAAGCACTTGCTGAAAAGGACCCATCGATCGACTTCGAGGTCGATCGGCGAACGAGCAATTTCGGGATGGAGCAGCAGAGCTTTGTCTTTGATGGCAGGCTCGCCTGGAATTGCGTCCCTGGTTCGCTCAAGGTGCTCCTCGTGTGTCCGGATAAGGTACGAATTGGCCGCATCGCGGAACGCGACGGCGTCTCGTACGAGAAAGCCGAACACGAGACGCTCACGCGCGAACGAAGCATTCGCGACCGGTTCCTGCGCTACTACGGCATCGAGCGCTTTGATGACCCGGCTCATTTCGATCTGGTGATCGACACCGACGAAAATGATCCGGATCAGACGGTCCAGAAAATCGCCGCCGCGGCGATCATTCGCGGCATCGTCTTTCCGCAAGGCGTGCTCGTTTGATTTCAGGCCCCGTACGAAGTACGGGGCCTTTTATTTCCTTGAATTTTGATAGAATCGAGCCATGTCGTACGCCGTTTACACGACTAAGGGATTCATTCTTGGCAGTTCGCCTTCAGGGGAGGCGTCGAAACTGTATTCGATATACACCGAAGATTTCGGCCTTGTACGAGCAAAAGCCCAAGGCGTGCGCCTCGTTCAATCAAAGCTTCGATATAATCTTGATGATTATTCGTTCTTAACGCTCTCTCTCGTAAAAGGAAAAGAAGTCTGGCGGATTACCGGCGCAGAAGCGGCCGGCGCGGCTTCGAAGAACAAAGAGGCCACTCTCGTTCGAGCACGGGTGCTAAGCCTCGTGCGCCGGCTTGTCCATGGGGAAGAGCGCAATGACGAGCTTTTTGCGGCGCTTTTGCCGCTTGCTGATTCAGCGCCCTCGGAAATCTCGGTGCTGTCGGGTACGCTTGCGGCCCTTGGATACCTCGATGTCGCATCGCTTTCGGGAAAAAGCGAACGAGAGGCGATCGCCGCTATAAACAAGGCCATCAAAGAGACGCAGCTCTAGGCGGTCTCCGAGTCGAAAATGCTATACTGTGCCCATGTTCGAATCTGAAAACAAAAGCGGGCTCGATCGTCTTAAGAAAAGCCTGTACTCGAGGAATGTGGGTGAAAGCGAGGCGCCACGTCACAGTATCCACGGGGAGGAGGTGACGGTTCCTGAATCATGGGACGAGCCGGGGGAGGCGGGCGGTGAAAACGCGCCAAAGCTTTCTCCTGAGCGCCGTTACGCGTATAAGATCGTCTTTATCTGCTCAGCCCTTTTTCTCCTCGCCGCATTCGCGATTGCGGCCTATACCTTCCTGTCCGGCGGCAATTTCGTGTCTGTCGATAATGTCGACATTCTCATTGAAGGTCCGGCAACTATCGCAGGTGGCGATACGCTCTCTCTCGATGTCACCGTTGCGAACAAAAACCAGACGGGAATCCAGCTTGTTGATCTCGTGGCCGAGTATCCGCAGGGGACGAAAGATCCGCTTGATCCGTCGAAAGATCTCACCCAAGAGCGAATTTCGCTTGGCGACATCAATTCTCAGTCCGTTGCCCAGAAAAACCTTTCCGCAATCCTTTTTGGCCAGGAAGGCGATGTGAAAGACATTAAATTCACTGCCGAATATCGCACGGCGGATTCGAATGCAATTTTCTTTAAGGAAAAGGTCTATCACGTGACGATATCGTCGTCGCCCGTGATCGTTTCTGTCGATTCACTCGACAAAGTGCAGGGAGGCGAGCCGTTCGACATGACCGTGACCGTGACCTCGAATACGACTGATACGGTCAAAAACCTCCTTCTTTCGCTCGATTACCCGTTCGGTTTCTCCGTCGTATCTTCGGATCCTGCCGCTACGTACGGCGATAATGTCTGGGACATCGGGGATCTTGCTCCTGGGGCGAAACGCATCATAAAGCTCCGTGCGACCGCAACGGGCGACGACGGGGAAGATAAAACGATGCATGCGAATGTTGGCATTCAAAGTTCACAAAACGAACGGGAGATAGCGACGACAATCATTACTCAAGACCATACCTTTACGATCGAAAAGCCGTTCTTGGGAATCGATCTTACGCTCGACGGCAGTCACTCTGACCTCGCAGCGGCTGCGGGCCACATCGTCCATGGGGATATTCTCTGGTCGAATAACAGCGCGAGCCAGATTACCAATGCTCGCATCGTCGCGACGCTTTCTGGAAACGTTCTCGACCGTAATTCCGTGACGGTCGAAGACGGCGGGTATTACGATTCGCTTTCCAATTCGATCATTTGGGATTCAGGCAGGGCCACGAGCCTCGCCACGATAGCTCCGGGTGCGAATGGAAGGGTAAGCTTCACGCTTTCTTCGTCGCCTCTTTCGCCAGGACAGGCCGTCTCGAATCCGCAGATTACGATTGCGGTCTCTGCTTCAGGTGATCGCACTGACGAATCAGGAGCGCCGCAGTCCGTGAATACGGCTGTTACTAGATCAGTAAAGCTAGCTTCGAACCTCGCACTTTCGTCTCGCGCGGTCTATTCGCAGGGGCCATTCAAGAATACCGGACCGATGCCTCCAAAAGTCGATCAGGCCACCACGTATACTGTAATTTGGACTGTTACGAATACTTCGAATACCGTGACGGGAGCCAAGGTGACAGCCAACCTTCCTCCGTATGTGAAATGGACGGGCGCGGTGGATCCTTCTGATGCGAGTATTTCGTATGATCCAAAGAGCGGCTCAGTTGAATGGGATGTCGGCGATGTGCCGGCAAACGCGGATATCGGTTCGGGAGCGAAGCAGGTTTCCTTCCAGATCTCGTTTACGCCATCAGCTAACCAGGCTGGCGGTTCGCCTGATCTCGTAAGCGACGCCGCGATCACGGGAACCGACGTGTTCACGGGCGCAGTCCTTCAGAATAGCGCTCCAGGTCTTTCGACGAGGATCACGACCGACCTCCTCTTCTCGAACGGCGACGAAATTGTGCAGCAATAGGCGCTTTCGTATACACTAGGCACATGCGATTTACGAAAACCATCCTTAAAAACGGGGTGCGAGTCGTCGCGGTACCAATGGCGGGAAATCCGACGGTCACCGTTATGGTTACGATATCGACCGGCTCATTCTATGAAAAGCCTGAACAGGCTGGCCTTTCGCATTTCCTCGAACATATGTGTTTCAAGGGTACCGAGCGCCGACCATCGGCTCTCCATATCACTTCCGAACTCGATTCGATCGGCGCGCTCTACAATGCATTCACAGCGAAAGATGTGACGGGATACTGGGCTAAAGCAGACACCAAGCACTTCGGACGCATTGGCGACATCGTTGCCGATATATTCAAGAATTCCACGTTTCCAGAAAAGGAAATCGAAAAGGAGAAGGGCGTCGTCATGGGGGAGATCGATATGTATGCGGACGATCCTCAGGAGAAAATCGGCGACGCGATTTTACACCATATGTATAAGGGTTACCCGGCCGAGCGCGACGTTCTTGGAACCAAGGAATCGGTTCGACGCATTTCTCGCGCTGATCTTGTTGCATATCGCGCCACGCAGTACACCGGTCCGAATACGGTCGTGACGATTGCCGGCGGCATGACGCAGGAAGAAATGCTTTCCTGGGCCACGGCCAATTTTTCGGACCTCTCTGATACGCAGCCTCAACCGGAATTTCCGACGCATGACCGTGATCAGGCGGCTCCGGAGACTGTCTTTTTGGATAAAGACACTGATCAAGCCCACATCATTCTCGCGTGGAGGACCTTCGACAGGAACGATCCTGATCGCTATGCCGCACGACTCGCCAAAAATATCCTTCGTGGCGGTATGAGTTCGCGCCTTTTTATAAAGCTTCGCGAAGAGATGGGCTCGGGCTATTACGTCACGGCGAGCCAAGCCCTTCATGCGACATTCGGCTTCTTTGCGCTTTCAACAGGAACGAGCCACGACAGGGT
>DASTXF010000114.1:0-5958 GCA_035765615.1 Minisyncoccota bacterium
TCGGCGGCGGCCTTTTCCTCGCAGCAGTAAATGTAAAATACCGCGACGTGCGCTACGCCCTTCCGTTTTTCATCCAAATCCTCCTCTTCCTCACACCGGTCATTTACCCGGCATCGATTGCGGGCAAATACTCGTTCCTTCTCGCCTTAAACCCGATGACGGGCGTCATCCAATCAGCACGCGCCGCCCTCCTCGGTACGACTCCGATCAACTGGACGCTCCTCGGTCTTTCCTTCTCCGTCTGTCTCGTCGTCCTTATCGTGGGCACGATTTATTTCAAGAAAATCGAGCGCTATTTCGCTGATATCCTCTAAACCATGAGCAAAGAGACAACACCGATCATAGAAGTACGCGGCATAGGCAAGAAATACGACATCCGGCACAGCCAAGGGAGCTATGTGGCGCTCCGCGACGTCCTCATGAACGTCATCAAGCGTCCATTCAGCTTTTTCAAGGCGAAAGCCAAACAGGTCGCCGGTCTTGCCGCAAAGGAAGAATTCTGGGCGCTCCGCGACGTGAGCTTCGACGTGGAAAAAGGCGAAGTCGTCGGCATCATCGGCCGAAACGGCGCTGGCAAATCAACGCTCCTCAAGATTCTGACCGGCATCACGCCTCCAACCGAAGGCGAAATCAAAATGCGCGGCCATGTCGCATCCCTTCTCGAAATCGGCACGGGCTTCCATCCGGAACTCACCGGCCGCGAAAACATATTCTTGAACGGCGCCATTCTCGGCATGTCCAAAAAAGACATCGCCCGCAATTTCGACTCGATCGTGAAATTCGCCGAGATCGAGAAATTCCTCGATACTCCGGTCAAATACTATTCGAGCGGCATGTACGTCCGCCTCGCCTTCTCGGTCGCATCCCACATGGAGCCCGATATCCTTCTTGTTGACGAGGTTCTCGCCGTGGGCGACGCCGAATTCCAGAAAAAATGTCTCGGAAAAATGGAGGAAGTGACAAGAAGCGAGGGCCGCACCATTCTTTTCGTGAGCCACAATCTTTCAGCCATAAAGCGCCTCTGCAAAAAGACTGTCCTCATCGAAAAGGGCCGCGTAAAAATGTACGGCGATACCGAAAAGGTCGTGAACCACTACCTTTCAAATGTCGAAATGAATGCCCAGAGCGAATATCCGCTCGAGCCGGGCAAAAAAATACAAGCAACCAAAATCCGCCTTACGAACGAAAGCGGCAAACCGACGACCCGCATCCCTGTCGATGAAGATTTCTTTGTCGAAGTCGAATACGAAGCCCGCGAATCGGTCAAAGCCGTACTCTCGGTCATATTCTTTTCTGACGGCGAGGTGCTCCTCTGGTCGTCTGATTCGGACAAGGATTCCAAAGTCCGAGAATATGCCCCGGGCAAATACAAGAGCCGCGTCCGCGTGCCCGGCCACCTCTTCAATGTCGGCATGTATTACCTCGATACTCGCCTCCACCGTCCCGGTGTTGAAAATCACGACATGAAGCAAGGCGTCAATTTCGAAATCATCGACGCCCCGGAAAATCCGCAATCGGTCGTCTATAACGGCGCGCATCCGGGCAAGCTTTCCGCCGTCCTCGATTACAAGACCGAGAAAGCGTCATAACATGAAGCTTTTTCTCAACAACCTTCTTTTTAAACTCACCGGCTACCGCTTCTATAAGGTAGACATGAGCGAGTACGCCTACGGCAAGGATGGAGGCCGTTCTGAACTCTACGCACACATTCCAAAAGAACTTCCAGGCAAAAAACTCGACATCGGCTCGGCGTTCGGATCATGGGCCAAGGAGAATTTCACCGATGTAACGACGCTCGATGTCGCCGGCTCGGCTGATGTCCGCGGGGACGTCACGGCTCTTCCCTTCAAGGACGAGGAATTCGACGTCGTTTTTTGCTTTGAGGTCCTCGAACACGTGGCAAACCCGGTCAAAGCCGTCCTCGAAATCCATCGTGTGCTCAAGCCTGGCGGAAAGGCATTCGCCTCTACCCCGTTCATATACGAGCTCCACGGCGAAGAATACGGTGATTATTGGAGGTTTACCCGTCAAGGCCTCAAGCACATATTCCGGCATTTTTCTTCAGCTGAAATAACCCATTTCGGCAGAAACGAACTCAAGCCGCATCACTACCTCGTAAAAGCGGTAAAATAATTCCATGAATTCATATCTTATGGTCATAATCGCCGGCGCCTGCGCCGGATCGTGGCCTCTTATCATGCAGAAAAGCGGATTAAGCGGTGCTCCGGCCGCCATCGTCTACAGCGTCTGTTCGCTCGCAGTCGCCTTGATACTTTTCGCGGCCGCAAAAGGCTCGGCAGGCACGGCACCCATCAATTGGTGGGTGGCACTTGCGGCAGGGCTTCTCGCGGCAGCGGCGCTTGTTCTTTTAAGCTTCGTCATCGGCAAGACTTCCCCAGGGCAATTAAGCCTCCTTTACATCGTGATGATCCTCGTTCAGGTGGCCGTGCCTGCGATCTTCTTTGCGTTCACGAACGGTAAAATCACCCTTCAGCAAGTTCTCGGTCTTATGGCTGCGCTCCTTGCGGCCTTTCTCCTCAAATAAATTTAAAATAAAAAAAAGCGCCGTCCGAAGACGGCGCTTGAAATTTTCACTCGCGGACGGAGACCGTTGCGGTGATCGCGGCATGATCGCTCACGCCGAAGTGCGCTTCGACGTCCGTCACTTCGTAAAGCGGACTGCCCTTGGCGAGAATGTAATCGACGACGAGATTGGGACCTTGTTTGCCCCGTTTCGTCCAATCGACCGTGTTCTCGATCGCAACTGGCGTACAGTCGACGAGCCCGGCTGAGCCGATCTCATCTTCCGTAAGCATGTCGTAGATCTCGCCGCCTCGCGCCGCGTTCCAGTCCCCAGCAACAATGAAGGGGCCGGGCTCGCGCGCGAGGATGTCGCGGCACTTCCGCATGCATTTCCGTTGGTGATCGTCGGCTTTGCCGCCGGGAACCCAGACGCCGTGTGTGGTACCGATCTTGAAGACGTGACCGCCCTTCTCGATCTCGGCGAATGCAACAAGACGCGACTCCGTTCGGCGAACAGCCTCGAGGTCGACCGGCCGCGCGTTTCCGCCCGGACCGTATTCAACCCCGCCGATCTCCCAAACAGGAGAAACGCTGCCCCAATAGGCATGCGCTGAAGTAGAAATGAGGCTGTTTCCCGCCGCGAATATGCCGATGCCGACATCGTCGGAAAATTCTCCTTCCGCTTTCGGGAAAATATGAGCCGTCATCGGAACGAAATGCTCGCCGATGACGTTCATGAATTCGTCGAAGTAGCGGATGTGCTCTCGGCGAAGATCTTGCAGGCAGTAGACATCAGCCATACACGCATCGAGAAATTCAAGCGTGCTCATGAAGCCGGGAAATCCGCGGCCCACATTCAAGGTAACGATTTTAATGCTGGGCATTATGCCCTCCAATTGATGGTTTTTGTTGATCTTTTCCTAACTAGGATTATAGCACTAATACACAGAAAAGTCAAAAACACGGGCCCTTATTTTAGAGTCGTCGTAGGAGCAAGGTGAAGCTCCTCGAATGAAAGTTTTTTGTCGATCGAAGGCTTGCCAAGTGCAGAAAGAATCGCGTTCGCGATTGTCACTTTCGTCGGGTAGTACTCTTCGGTAAGAACCGTCGATGTCGGAACGGGCACGTTCGGGCACGCAAGGCCAATCGGAGCGTCTTTGAGCTTGAGCGATTTGTTCCGAGCGACATGGGCGATGATTTCGGAGCCAATATCAAACGCTTCGTTCGTGGTATCGACGGTAAGAAGTCGGCCGGTCTTCGCGACAGAACGGGCGACCGTGTCATGATCGACGGGATTTATCGAAACAAGGTCGATAAGCTCGACCGATACAGCATCTCCAATGAGCTCGAGCGCTTCGCGGACTGAATGGAGTCCGTCGCCGTACGCAACAACCGTAATATCCTTCCCTTCCCGGATGACACGGGCTTTGTCGAGAGGTTCGGAGAATATTTCCGTCGGAACATCTTCCTTAATATTGAAAAGCCAGCGCGGCTCGAGAATGATCACGGGATTGTTCTCTTTAAGCGCCGAAACGAGAAGGCCTTTTGCCATGCGAGGAGAGGACGGAATGACAACCTTGAGGCCAGGCACACCGCCGAAAAGCGAATAGAGCGCCTGCGTGTGCTGCGGACCATTTCCCCACTGGCGTCCGACATTGATGCGAATCACGATTGGAACTGGATTTCCGCCGCCGAACATATAATTCCACTTAGCGGCTTGGGTAAACATGCCGTCCGATGCAAGAAGGGCGAATTCGACGCGGCCGTGATGGACGATCGGGTGAAGTCCGGTAACGGCGGCGCCGACGGCCATGCTCGTGAGTCCGGCTTCGGAGACAGGAACATCGAGGATTCTGTCAGGATATTTGGCTTTGAGTCCCGCGGTGGTGCCATCGGCGCCGTTCTTGTACGAAACGCCGAGGCCAACGACAAAAACTTTCGGATCAATCTCCATCATCTGATCCGTCGCTTCTTTGAGCGCCTCCGTATATTTAATGATTCGTTCAGCCATGTTATGCGTATACGTCGGTAAAAAGTTCTTTCTTGTCGGGAAGAGGCGCCGCCGCGGCATATTTTACGCATTCGACCGCGTGCGCCCGGGCATCGGCTTCGATTTTGGAAAGTTCCGTTTCGGAAACGCCTTGCGACAGGAGGAGATTCCTCACCTTTTTCACGGAATCTTTTTCAAGGCGCTTCTCGAGAACATCTTCCTCGCGATAGCCGGCGGCATCGTCGAAAATCGGCGCGCTGTGAGCCATGTGGCGGTACGTGACGCATTCGAGAACCGCAGGGCCCTTGCCCGAACGGATATGCTTCACTAGTTCGGAGGCTTTTTTGTGAACGTCATCATAATCAAGACCATCGGCCTTCATATAACGAACGCCGAAGCCGGTGACGATGCGCTCGACTTCATGTTCTGCCGACCGGCGGTCGCGCAGTTTAGAATTCACCGAATAGAGATTGTTCTCCACGACGAGGAGGAGCGGATTCTTGAAAAGCGCGGCGAGGTTCAAGGTCTCGTAAACCACGCCTTCCTCGAAAGCTCCGTCACCGAAGAATGCAGCCGTAATGCCGCCCCGCTTCGAATAGCGCTGCTCGAAAGCGCTGCCATTCGCGAGGGGCACAACGCTTCCAAGAATCGGTGTCGAGCCGATGAAGCCGACCGATTTGTCGATCATGTGCATCGATCCGCCTTTGCCGCGGCAGCAGCCTTCTGCCTTGCCGAGAAGCTCGCATACCATGCGCTTCAAATCGCCGCCCTTGGCGAGGTAGTGTCCATGCGATCGATGGTTGCCCATGACCCGGTCCTCCGCAGAAAGCGCATCGCACACGCCGACAGCCACCGCTTCCTGGCCGACATAAAAATGAACAAAGCTCATGACTTTGTTCTCAAGATAATATTTAGCAATCTCCTCCTCCGCCGCGCGGATCGAAACCATTTTCTTGAACGCGTCGAGGTAAGCTGTTTTCATTGCATCTCGATAAGAATGCGCGAGGCATTGCCCTTCCTCACCTGATCGATAGCCTCATTGATCTCGTGGAGCTTGTAGCGGTGCGTAATGATCTTGTCGATATTGAGGCGGCCGTTCCTGTGCAAAGCCACGTAGCGCGGAATATCGCGGGTCGGCGAAAAACGGCCGCCCTGGGTGGCACGGAGAAGCTTGCCTTCGCCTTCAAAGAAATGATTGGCATTCTTGATCTCAATCGATTCTCCTGGCTTTGGATGACCGAGCATAACGAAACGGCCAATGCCCGAAAGGAGCTGAAGCGAGTCTTCGATGGCCTTTTTGCTTCCGGTACAATCGACGATAACGTGTACTTCTTTGAGGCCGAGATTCTTTTCGAGCTCGTCGCGAAGAGACTGAGTAGCGGCGTTTATGTAGAGATCAGCGCCGACTTCAAGAGCAGTGGCGCGTTTGTGGTCATGAATATCAA
>DASTXF010000115.1:0-15967 GCA_035765615.1 Minisyncoccota bacterium
TGACCATTGTGTTTCCATTTATGCGGAGCGGGTTGTTGGGTTGAGCATTTCTGATCGAGCCTGGATTGTTCTTTATGTAGTCGTTGGCAAGTGGCAGTTCCTCAAAGGTAACATCTGCCTTACCAGTCGCCACGTTCAAGAAGTCTTGGGCGACAGACGCTGTTTGAGGTAACGATACGATTTGAGCGTTCGGGAACTGCTCCTTGGCGATGCTTTGCGCAAGCTCACCATCAATGACTGATATTTTTACGCTTGGCGAATTGATGGCGCTGTAGTCATTGTCAAATCGATGGTCGCCTGGGCGCGTATAGACACCAATAACGCTGTAGATGAGAGGAATCGTGAAATCAGCCTGAGTCGATCGTGGCGAGCTCTGCCATACAGGTGAGCCAATCATGTCAAATCGTCCTGCGTTGAGGTCTGTCAGCATGCTTCCCCAACTCGTCTCCTGAACCCAGCTAACTTTCAAGCCGAGGTTTGCGCCTGCCTTGTTGAGCGCATCGTAGAAGATACCTGATAACTTGCCCGTATTCGGGTCCTTGATGAGACCTGGCGGATAAGCAATGTAACCGACTCGGATTTCCTTGGCCACAAGCACTTTCTGTGCCAAATCGTCAGACTGCGATGTTGATGTCGTTGAAAAGAGTCGTGTGCCGATGAATGAGACAACAAAGGCTACGACGATTGTGATTATGAGTGCTTTATTGCTCATGGATATTAAAAGTTTCTTGATAAAAAGGCTTTGATTTACACGACAAAACTATATCACATATAAAAAGATAACGGCAGGCTCAGTTGTTTTTGTACGTGGTCAAAAGGTCAAAATCTTGCTAGATTTCAGGCCATAAAGAACGCCGATCGAGTGAACAAGCAAGTTCAGAACGCCGACGACCTGTTTACCTTTGCCCGCGATGCGGTGACTAAGTTCAATAAAGGTCCAATTGACACCCGAAAACGGATACTCTCTATGCTCGGTTCGAACCTCGTCCTAAAAGACAGGATACTTCGTATTGATTGGGAAAAATCGTTATTACCGACAGAAAAGCTGGCTCATGAAGTGCGAGAACTTCATAAAGGGTTAGAACCTCCGAAAACCTCGATGGCGCAAGGAGATTTCGACCGAATGTACTCCGAGAGTCCTATAGTGTCCGCCCAGTAGGGATCGAACCTACGACCGTTCGCTTAAGAGGCGACTGCTCTACCAACTGAGCTATGGGCGGATATGCTGCGGACGTTTCGAAAATCTACCAAAAAATCGCGGGATTGGCAATTTTTGGTGCCTGGGGTGGGCTTCGAACCCACATCTCTTGCGAGACACGATTTTAAGTCGTGCGCGTATACCAGTTCCGCCACCCAGGCAAGGAGGCCACGGCGGGAATCGAACCCGCGCATAGCGGTTTTGCAGACCGCCGAATTACCACTTTTCTACGTGGCCTTGCGAAAATCAGTATATCCGACGTATGGCAAAGGACAAAACCGCGCTAGCGGGCAAGGCTCTCGTCGACCCTCTGGCGGGCTTTCTCTCCTCGGTCGATCTCGAAATCGAAAAAAGGAATCCGCATGAGGCGGGCATTGTATTTCACGTAGGCGCGGAAGTCCGAGCGATTCCTCTTGAGGAAGTCGATCGCCGCGTCCTGTTTCGAATCAGGGAGCACGGTGACGAATACCGTGGCGCGGTTCGCCGTTTCGCTCGCCGCCACGCGGGTGACCGTGATCATGGAAGTCCTGTTCGAGTAAATCGAAAGAAACTCGGCGGCGAGGTGTTTCAGAATCTCTTCAAATCTGTCTTGCTTGAATGACATGCTATTTTTCGACAACAATGAAATCTTCAATGACATCGCCGGGGGCGAGTTCGATCTTTGCTTCGATCATCGTGCCGAATTCGAAGCCTTCCTGGACTGATGAGGTCTTTACTTTTGCTTGCTGGAGCTCGCGGATGAGGCCGTCGCCGATGAGCGTTTCGCGGCGGATGATTTTGACGCGGTGGCCGACGGAGATTTCTCGGTCGATGACCTTGCCGCCGACAATCTGGCGGTCTTTAGTGCGGCTGAAGAATTTGAGGATTTTGGCCTTGCCGACGATTTCCTCGGTTTGTACCTTTGGCGTGCGTTCTTTGACGCGCTCTTCGAGCCACTCGCGGAGGTTATAGATGATGTCGAAGGTTGCGTGGGCGAGGCTCAAGCGTTCGATCATAGCGGCCGCTTGGCTGTCTGTTTTCACATTGAAGCCGACAACCAGAGCGCCGTCCGCGCCCGTTGCGCTGCCGGCTACCTTAATATCTGATTCAGTAATGTCGCCAATCGAGGCGAGCACGGTCTTGAGCGCCACGCGATCGCTTTTGATTTTGGCAATCTCGTGCTCGATGGCTTCGACGGATCCTTGGACATCGGCCTTGATGATGAGAGGAATGATGCGTTTTTCAGCTTCAGCGACTGGCTGCGGTTCCGGAGTGCGCGGCTTCTTTTCGAGTTCGGCGGCCATTTCGAGGTATTCCTCAAGCTCCTTTTTATTGGCAAAAGAAACGAACGGGGAACCGACCTGGGGCGCCTTGTTCCAGCCGACGAGGCGGACAGGAGAAGAGAAGGCCGCTTCGGTTATTTTCTTGCCCGCGTGGTTTTCAAGGATGCGGGTAGGGGAGAAAGCGGTGCCGCAGGCCACGAACATGCCAGGGCCAAGCGAACCATTTTTAATAACAAGAGTGGCTGATATGCCTTTTTTCGGATCGCGATGCGCCTCAATGATTGCGCCTTCAGCAAGGCGAGCGCGGTCGCCTTTGAGTTCTGCAACATCGGCAGTGAGGATGATGAGATCAAGGAGATCATCAACGCCATCGCCGGTTTTTGCTGAGATCGGAACGAACGAGATATTGCCGCCGAATCCTTCGACGTATATGCCTGCCTCAGCGAGCGACATTTTGGTGCGGTCGACATTTGCGGCCGGCTTGTCGATTTTGTTTATCGCAACGACAAAGGGAACTTTGGCCTTTTCGATTTCTTTGTATGCGTCGATTGTCTGAGGCTTTACGCCGTCTTCTGCGGAAACAACGAGGATAGCGACGTCGGCGGTCGTAGCGCCGCGTTCGCGCATGCCAGAGAACGCTTCGTGGCCGGGCGTGTCGATAAACGTGATGCGCTCCGTCGAGCCGTCTTTCACACGCTCAACTTCATACGCTGAAATGCGCTGGGTGATGCCGCCCGCTTCGTTGTCGACGATATTCGTCTTTCGAATGTAATCGAGGAGCGTCGATTTGCCGTGGTCTATATGGCCGAGAATGGCAACGACAGGAGGACGCTTTTCCAAAGCGCCGGAATTACCGCCCGTTTTTTGCTGTTTGTTCTTTCCTGCCATGGTGATGTCGTGTTAATCGCCGTCATGGAATACGCCACTCGCTTACTTTCCCGAAAGCTTCGTGCGAGCGAGCGATACCGCGCGCTTTTCTTCTTCGGTGAGGGCTGTCTCCGATTCGAATTTGGCGATTGGTTTCGAGAAGACCGAAACGCGCTCGCGGGTGTAGAGGCTCGAGAGGATCGCGCCGTCGCCTTCTTCATTTAAGAAAGCGGTGGCGAAGCTCTGGTTGCCGCCCGTTCCGTCTCCGCGGAATGCATTGAAGCGGACAGTCTCGGCGGCCTGAGTCGATCGGCGGAGGCGCTTTTCGACATTTTTGAGGTACGATTCGATTTCGCTTTTAAACTTTTCCAATTCCTTAATGTCTTTGCCAAGCGCGGAAAGGGAAGAGCCCATATCGCCGCAATTCTTGTCTCGGAACACCTTACGGAGCGTCCACCTGAGGTGGAATATGTCGGCTGTGAGACAGAGCACGCAGACGGCCAAAACGCCTATAAGGATGTTGGAGTCGAGAATCATGGCTCAATACTAGCCTATTTGGGGATTAAAGGGAAGTGAGCATTGACTGTTTGTTTATTTATGATATAATATGAAGGTACGCTCATTACATGAATAATCCCAATCCTGATTACATCGGATTCCGGGCGGCGGGCGAAAGGCTCGTCAGCCTGTTGCAGAAACGAAACGCTCTCGGACTGAACGAACTGCTTTACCCGCAGTCGTGTACGGCTCTGAGGGATTTGGTCCGGCGCGCGAGTCTGCGCGACGAACCGAAAGTGCTCGAAGAGACGGCGAAGGTCGTCGCGCAGATCAACACGATCAAACATCACGTGATCGTGGAGAACGTGGATAGTCTGGCGGAAATTGACGGTGTCGTGGAAAGGATGCGTGCAAGCTTGCACACGCTTCCTCGCAATCAGGGACAAGTTCAGCTTGGTGCGGCACTTCTCGTGCTTCACATCTCGCTTGAACGAAAGATCCAAGCGGTGCAAGCCGCTCTGTAGACACTCGGTCTACATGACGACCCACAGAGACTTCGAGTCTGGTGGGTTTTTTTATTTGTATTAGTATTGACGCATGGCTTTTTCTCTCTTTAGAAACAAAAGAATATACGCGGATTGGGCCGCAACAACGCCGCTTCATCCGCAGGTGGTGCGAGCCATGCTTCGGGCTCGCAGGGCATGGGCCAATCCAAACGCTATTCACGCGGAAGGCGTCGTGGCGCGGAAAACAATTGAGGAAGCGCGATCATCCGTTGCCCGACTTATCGGCGCGAAACCGGAAGAAGTCTATTTCATGTCCGGCGGCACCGAGGCGAATGCTACGTTCATTCAGGGCGTCATTAGAACGCGTCTTGAGGGTGGGGTGAGGCCCGAAAACGTTCACGTTGTCTCGACTTCCATCGAGCATTCGTCAGTTCTCGAAACGCTCCGTCTCTCCGAGAAGCACGGAGTCCAGGTGACCTACGTTGATCCGGGAAGCGACGGTATTGTCCGTGAGGATGATGTCCTCGCGGCTATTCGTCCGGAGACTGCGCTCGTGACATGCATGTTTGCCAATAATGAAATTGGAACCGTGCAGCCAGTCTCCAAGATTGGAGCGGGCATCCGCAAGATCCGGGCAGAGAAGCTTTCCGCTGAGGACGGACCCAAGGGCCCGAGCGGCAGGGAAACAGGTCCCGACTTTCCGATCTTCCATACCGATGCGTCGCAAGCGCCTTTGTGGCTTCCGTGCGATATCGAAGGATTGCGCGCCGACGCCATGACGCTCGATGCGCACAAAATGCAGGGTCCGAAGGGCGTCGGCGCGCTTGTTGTCCGCCGCCGCGTCGCATGGGAGCCATTAATGGTGGGCGGCGGACAGGAGCGCGGCAAGCGGCCGACGACGGAGAGCGTTGAACTGATAACCGGCTTCGCCGAAGCGCTTTCCCTTGCATCCGAGGGAAGGGAGCCGCGCGCCAAAGGCGCGCGGCAAATCCGTGACCGTTTCTTCGAGTGCGTCGAGAAGGAATTGCCCGAGGCAGTCATAAACGGCTCTCTCGACAAACGCTTGCCAAACAATGCAAACATTTCAATCCCCGACCTTTCCGATCCCGAACTCGCCGTCCTTTTCCTCGATAAAGAGGGAATAGCCTGCTCGACCAAAAGCTCGTGCCTTAAAGGCGAGGAAGAATCGTATGTGGTGAAGACCCTCGGTGCCCCTGAACCGTGGCGCGCTCGAAATACCATCCGCTTCTCATTTGCACCAAATACGAGCGAGAAAGACGTACTTATTATTGTGGAGGCCCTGAAAAAACTCCCGAAAATCCCGCAAAATTGATACAATTATGAGCATGGAACAGCTCACGAAGCAGCAGATCGTCCTTCTTTGCCTTCTCGTGTGCTTTGTTTCCTCGATAGCTACGGGCACGGTCATCGTGTCTCTCGTCGACCAGGCGCCTCCCGCCATATCGCAGACGGTGAATCGCGTGATCGAGCGCACAATCGAGCATACGGCGCCTCAGACTCCCTCAAAGGAAACTGTCGTCGTAAAGGATGATGAAGCAGTCACGACGGCGATCGATCGCGTTTCGAAGGCCATGGTCCGGATCACGGCCGCACCAATCGGAGCGTCGCAAGGCGATTACGGATCATATGCAGGGCTTGGCGTTATTATCACTACTTCGGGCAAGCTCGTTTCCCGCGCGGCGGTTCCTGCTCCAGGCAAACTCTATGCGCACCTCGCGGGAGGCAACGTTGTTCCGATATCGCTCATATCGACTGATCCGGCGACGGGACTCTCTGTCTTTCAGGCAGATCAGTCACAAGATGTTGCGAATGCCCGGGCGTATGCGGCGGCAGCGATTGCCGACGCCGGATCGCTCAAGCTCGGCCAGACAGTCGTTTCCGTTTCAGGTGCCGATGAGCCAAGCGTAGCGACCGGGATCATATCGTCGCTCACCCAAAGCGGCGCGACGACGCCACAGAGCGCCGGATACTCCAAAATAGTCGCAAGCGCGTCCGCGGGCAGTTTTGACACCGAAGCTATACTTGTTAATCTCTTAGGCGAGGTCGTCGGTATGAGAGATTCAGCTCTGGCTTCGGGAGATTCGGCCTCATTCATACCATCGAACATAATCAAATCATATGCCACCTCTTAATCATTTCACTACGAAAGCAAAAGAAGCGATCCGCCGCGCGCATGAACTGGCGATTGAACGAGGTCAGAATCATGTAAATCCGCTGCACCTTCTTTCGGCTCTCATTCTCCAGGAGGAGAGCATGGTGCTTTCCATTCTCGAAAAGCTCGACGTGGACGTGCTCCTTTTGTCGGACTCGCTTGCTGAATCGCTTGAAGGCAATCAGCCCGGCGCGACGCTTTCTCAGTCCTATCAGATATATCTCACGCCGGAACTGGCCCAGGCGCTTGAAAATTCCGCCAAGGTCGCGGCATCGCTTAAGGACGAATTCATCTCGACCGAGCATCTCTTCATTGCTCTTCTTGATATTCCGGGCCCAGCTCAGGACATACTCTCCAAATTCAGGATCACTAAGCAAAACGTTCTCCGCGTCCTCGAAGAGCTCAAAACCGCGAAATCAGCAGAACCGACTGCTCAGAAAAAGCCGCGCGCACTTCTTAAATATACGAAGAGCCTTACCAAGCTCGCTGCCGAGAACAAACTCGATCCGGTTATTGGCCGCGACCAGGAAATCAGCCGCATCATCCAGATCCTCTCTCGCCGCACCAAAAACAATCCAATCCTCATCGGAGAGGCAGGTGTGGGCAAGACCGCTATCGTAGAGGGATTGGCACTTCGCATGGCCCAAGGCGATGTTCCTGAATCGCTCAAGGACAAGGAACTCGTCTCGCTCGATCTCGGCCTTCTCGTCGCCGGCACTAAATACCGCGGTGAGTTCGAAGAGCGCCTCAAGAACATCATGAAGGAAATTGAACGCTCGGAAGGCAAGGTCATTCTCTTTATTGATGAAATTCACACGATCGTCGGAGCGGGAGCAGCCGAAGGCTCAATGGACGCCTCGAACATGCTCAAACCCGCGCTTGCTCGCGGTGAACTTCGCGCAATCGGCGCCACGACTCTGAAGGAGTACCAGAAGTACATCGAAAAGGACCCGGCCCTCACGCGCCGTTTCCAGCCTGTCTATGTTTCCGAGCCGTCGATCGAGGACGCGATCGCCATCCTCCGCGGGCTCAAGGAAAAATATGAGCTCTATCACGGCGTGCGCATCACTGATGATGCTATCGTGGCGGCGGTGAACCTTTCCTCACGCTACATTAGCGATCGATTCCTTCCTGACAAAACCGTCGACCTTATCGACGAAGCCGCATCGGCACTTAAAATTTCGCTTGAATCGAAGCCGCCGCTTCTCGAAGAGACGCACCGGAAAATCATGCGCCTTGAGATCGAGCGCGAAGCCTTGAAAAAGGAAATCGAATCGGCCAAGGACAACAAAGACGAGGCTAAGGCCCCAAAGACCCGCATCAAGGCCATTGAGAAGGAAATCGCTGATCTCAAGGAGGAAACTCAGGAGCTTGAGCTGAAGTGGAAGAACGAGAAAGAGCTTCTTACCTCGATTAAATCTATCAAGAAGGACCTCGAACGCCTCCGTCTTGAGGCGGAGACCGCGGAGCTTAAGGCTGAGCTTTCCAAGGCCGCTGAAATCCGCTACGGCAAGATCCCGACGCTTGAAAAAGATCTCGATACCAAGCTGAAGAAACTCAAGAAGCTCCAGTCTTCGCGCCGCATTCTCAAAGAAGAAATCACCGAGCAGGATATCGCCGATGTTGTATCTCGTTGGACCGGCATTCCGGTGTCTCGAATGATGGAAGAAGAAGCCGCCAAGCTCATGCGCATGGAGGACGAGCTTTCAAAGCGCGTTGTCGGTCAGACCGAAGCCGTTAAAAAGATTGCTGACACGATCCGCCGCGCTCGCGCAGGCATCGCTGATCCAAACCGCCCAATCGGATCGTTCCTCTTCCTTGGTCCTACCGGCGTGGGCAAGACCGAACTCACCAAGGCGCTCGCCGAGTTCATGTTCAATGACGATAAGGCGCTCATCCGCGTCGATATGTCCGAATTCATGGAGAAGCACTCGACTTCGAAGCTCATCGGCGCGCCTCCGGGTTATGTCGGTTATGAGGAAGGCGGAGCGCTCACTGAAATGGTTCGCCATCGCCCGTACTCGGTTATTCTTTTCGACGAAATTGAAAAGGCTCACCCGGAAGTCTTCAACATTCTCCTTCAGGTGCTCGATAACGGCCGTCTTACCGACACCAAGGGCAGGGTAGTTAACTTCAAAAATACGGTTATTATTCTTACCTCAAACATTGGCGCTCAATATATCGATCGCATGGAAAAGATCGGCTTTGCCGCCGATTCCTCGGAAAAGCGCCGCTATGACGACGTGAAAGGCAAGGTTCTCGAGAGTCTCCGCGACTATTTCCGTCCGGAATTCCTGAACCGCCTCGATTCGATCATCATATTCGATGTCCTTTCGCCTGAAGCAATCAAGGATATCGTAAAGATCCAGGTGGATCAGATCGTGAAGCGCCTCGAGGAAAAGGAAATCAGGCTCGAGGTCACGTCCTCGGTCCTCGATTACCTCGCAAAGGAAGGATACAATCCTCAATACGGCGCCCGACCATTGAAGCGTCTTATTCAGGAAAAAATCCTCACGCCCGTCGCGGGATTCATGATCTCGCAGGGTGTGGGCAAGGGAGGCTCGATTACAGTCGGCCTCAAGGGCGGCGAATTTACCTTCGACGTTAAGAAAGGCAAGAAGCCGATACCGATCAAGGCATTCGGCGAGGAGCACGTAGAAGCAGAGAAAGTGTCCTAAGAAGTCTCATAAACGGAAAAGCCGGCTCGAAGCCGGCTTTTTCATGTGCGCAGGGAGGGATTCGAACCCCCGTAGCCCAATGGGCGACAGATTTACAGTCTGCTGCGATTGACCACTCCGCCACCTGCGCAGATGCACACCACTCTATCAAATTTTGCCCGTATCACAAGTCTTAGGGCTCGCACTTTTTGCTCCGCTCCGACGTACTATCCCCGTGAACAAAGTTTTTTTCATCATCGGTGCATGTGGGTCTGGCAAGACACTTGCTATCGAGAACATACAAAAAAGGCTTCCAAAAGCCTTTAATTACTGTTTTTACGATACGCTCGGCGCTCCAACCGACGAAGAGGTGTATCGCGAATATGGGAATTGGGACGCTTGGCACATGCACCTTACCGATGCGTGGATCAGGCGAATAAAGCAGCGCCTTATTATGAAAAACCATACCGTGATCGATTGCCAGGCGCGGCCTGACGTGATCGAGAGACTTTGTGATGCTTATGGTATCGACTCTTATGAAATTATCCTTTTGGATTGTTCTCTTGGTGAGCGCAAGCGTCGGCTCTACGAACGCGCCGTGCCGCATATCGTCAATCCATCGCTCGAGCCATGGACGCGATATCTCCACGACGAATGCGAAAAGCGAGGCTATATGATTATCGACAATTCAGATATCCCGCCAGAAGAGACGCGTGATAAGCTCATTGAACATATGCGGCAGAGCATCGGGCATCCGAAGACAAAGCTGGTGAGAGCAAAAGTGACAGGGTGATAGCGTTCCCGCCATCTTGAAAACCTGCTACTATTCATAGCTATGAAGAAGCCGCAGGAACGAAATACCCATCGCACGTGGATCGAGATTGACCGAAAGGCGATCGAAAAGAATACGAAGACGCTCAAATCCCTTCTCGGGGAAAAACATATGATGGCGGTCGTGAAATCGAATGCGTATGGTCACGGCATGATCGAGAGCGCGCGCGCTGCTTTGGCGGGAGGGGCTTCGTGGCTTGCAGTGGATGAACTTGCTGAGGCGATAGAGCTTCGTGAAAATGGCCTGAAAGTGCCAATTCTCGTCCTCGGTCATACGTTGCCAAGCCTTTTTAAGGCCGCGGCAGACAAAAAGATATCGCTCACGGTATCGTCGCTTGAATCGCTTCAAAATCTTGCAAAAACCAAGCTACCGAAAAAGCTCCGGATCCATATCAAATTCGATACCGGCCTGCACCGCCAGGGCATTCTTGAAACGCATCTCCAGCAAGCGATGCGAGTTCTCGGAACTAAGGGTTTTCCGGCGATCCTCGAGGGCGCATACACCCATTTTGCTGCCATGGAAGACCCAATGCGCCGCGATTATTCTGATATGCAGGCACGCACGTTTCGCGGCATCCTCGATAAGCTCCGCCAGAAGGGATTTGCACCCCTTACGCACGCGTCGGCGAGTTCGGGCATCCTTTTTTCAAAGGATTTCCATTTCGACATGGCCCGCGCTGGCATAGCCCTCTATGGCCTCTGGCCGTCGCCTGAAATCCGCAAGTGGTCCGACGGAGTGGAGCTTTCACCTGCGCTTTCATGGAAGTCGATCGTTTCTGAAGTGAAGCTCGTGAATAAGGGCGCAAAAGTCGGGTACGACCTCACCTACGAAGCTCCGCGAAATTCTCGTCTCGCCGTTGTTCCGGTGGGATATTGGCACGGCTTGCCTCGCAGTCTTTCGAATAAGGGCAAGGTTCTTATTCGCGGCAAAAAAGCCGCCATTGTCGGCAGAATTTCGATGGATATGGCCGTCGTCGACGTTACTGATATTCCAAGCGTGCGGCAAGGAGATGAGGTTGTGCTCATTGGTTCACAGGATCGCGAGCGCATGAGTGCCGAAGAAGTCGCCGAGGCGGCAGGTTCGATCAATTACGAGATCGTTACACGCATCAACCCTCTTATTCCGAGACTGCCTCGGTAGATTGCCTTTTTCGTCCTTTTTAGTTGCCGCTAAGGAGGTCGCTTACTTTTTTATTGAGAGCCTTGGCAATTTTTTCCACACTCGTGAGCGTCAGATTTTTTTCGGCGCGCTCAATCATTCCTATATACGTCCGATGCAGGTTTGCGAGTTCACCGAGACGTTCCTGTGAGTAGCCTTTTTTCTGCCGTTCGTCCCGGATTTTCCTGCCGACGTCGACGAGTATTTTGTATTTGCCTTTCACATAGGGGAGTGTAGAAAGTTGCTAACTATAGATCTACATACTATAGTTAGCGTATTATCAACATCCTTCATTCATTGCGATGGCGAGCAGCAACGAATACCGCGGCAAGCGGAGTGGGAGGTTTTCTCGATTCTTGACCCGATTGTCGCGCAGAACTCCGGAAACCAAGATTTCTGACCCAAAACCGGTCGGTGGCAACGATTCGTGCCCGCATGACGATATTTGGGACCTTCCGGACGGTAAGCTCTGTATGAAATGCGGCAGGCTTTGGGGCTCGAGCGCAATATACGATTAATTATGGCCTATAAAGGCCAAGTTTGCCCTTTTTTCGGGCTTATGCTACTATCCGTCCTACATCATTTTAGAAATCCCATGTCCCAGGACCAACTCATTATCCTCCGAAATAAAGAAACCGGCGAGGTCTACTACACCCGCAAGAATAAGCGTAAAGTAGAGCGCAAAATCGAGCTCAAGAAGTACTCGAAAAAGCTCCGAAAGCGCATCGTCTTTAAGGAGAGCAAGAAATAAGAAAAAGGGCCGCACATGCGGCCCTTTTTCTTTAGAATCGATAGGTGAGCGGTGAACCAAGTCCGGTCACATAGTCGTAATGTTTCCGCGCGTCGCAGTAGTAGGTGCATGCACCATTCGAGCCGCTTACGATATCGCGGAAATAGTTTGAATGATTTGCCGAAGCTTTGTCTTCGTAAAGCCGGGTGATAAGCGGCACGGTTGATGTTGCCGAACCGAGAAGGGCGCGAATGGCGGCCCATTGCGGCGCGCCTGCACTCGTGCCGCCGACGACGTACCAGCCTTTACCAGGAAGCGTGCTCGTGGCGGTTCGCGCGTGAGAGCCAGTGTTTGAAGCGGCGAGATGATAGACCGAATAGCCGGAATGCGGATCAGCGTCAAATGATACGTCCGGTATCGCCCGTTTGCCTTTGGCTTTGGCGATGGAATACGAAACCTGGAATCCCGGCTCCTTTTCATACGCGCTCACGCCTCCGCCGCTTCCGCTCCAGGCCTTTTCGGAATCGAGCGAGCCATCGCTTTTAAATGTAAGTGATGTACCCCCGACCGATATGACCGATGGGGAAGACGCGGGCCAGCTTGCGCCGTATCCGTCATCGCCCGACGCAGCAAAGAAGCTTATACCAGGGCCGCTGAAGTGCGAATCGCTCTTTGTTTCGTCTTTGAATTCATCGCCGCCCCAGCTCATGGAAACAGCTACGACGCCTGGCTGCGCGCGAGCGTAGTCGACCGCCTTGAGAAGATTCGGTCCGCTGTCCGAAGCGGCCTCAACGACGAGAATTTTGGCATCCGGGGCGATAGCATGCGCCCATTCCGTGTCGAGCGCTGTTTCAAGGGCCCAGCCCGATGATGTTTTGAGATTCTTTGTCATAGAATGGATCGTGAGGCATCCGTTTTGAGTGGTGCATTCAGGTAATCCGAATTTCTGATTGAAGCCGGCGAGGTCCGATTCGATGGTTTTGCCGTCGAATGCGGTGACTATGGCAATCGTTCCGTTACCTCCGGATTTTGGCAGGTGGTATGCGGCCTTGATCCGGTCGGGCGAGAGTCCTGTCGGTTCGGCGGCTTCGCTACCCAAAACCCGGAGAGGCAATCGTGCGACGAAGCTATCGATTTTTAAATTTTTCAAACCAGACGCGGACATGGTTGCGGCGTTTGCAGTGCCAGGGGAAAGAGAGGCAAGGAGAAAGAGGGGAATAAGAAAACGTTTGATCGAATCGATCTCTCGGGATATGTGATGCATGGCATTTTCGATAAGAATAATGCCGGCATCGTACTCTTCGATCGATAAAATATCGGTGAAGAGGGAAAAATTGGCGGGCGATGAGGGAATCGAACCCCCACCAAAGGATTTGGAGGCCTTTGTTCTACCATTAAACTAATCGCCCGTTCGATGGAATTTATAACACGAAACGGGTGAAATTGGAATTTTTGCGGCCTTGTTTCGTACTATACTTACCCCTATGGAACCGCTCGCGAACAGGATACGACCCGACAACCTGGCCGATTTCGTCGGCCAGGAGGAACTCGTTGGTCCAGGCAAGCCTCTCCGTAAAGCCATCGAGGACAAGCACCTTTTTTCTTTCATTTTGTGGGGGCCGCCAGGCGTTGGAAAGACGACGCTTGCCCGAATATACGCAAATGCCCTCGATGCCCGGTTTTACGAGCTTTCAGCCGTCTCTGCGGGCAAGGAGGATATCCGGCGCATCGTCGATGATTCGACGCTCCTTGACCAAAGGCCGAAAGTGCTTTTTCTTGATGAAATCCATCGCTTTAACAAGGCTCAGCAGGACTTCCTTTTGCCGTTCGTGGAAAGCGGCCGTTTGACGCTCATTGGAGCCACGACGGAGAATCCGAGCTTTGAAGTGATATCGGCTCTCTTGTCGCGCTGTCGGGTTTTCGTGCTGAAGAGCCTTTCCGAAGATGAAATAAAATCAATCCTCAAACGTACAAAGATAAAGATACCGAAAAACGCGCTTGACTGGATCGCGAGCCTTGCGAACGGAGACGCACGCATCGCTCTTACCGCTCTCGAGAACGCGCAAAAGCTTTATGGATCGGTGACCCTTGATACCCTGAAGAAAGCTTACGAACAGATCTTCATCCGCTTCGATAAAAAAGGCGACGAGCATTACGACACCATTTCGGCATTCATAAAGAGCATGCGCTCGGGCGATGCCGATGCCACGCTCTACTATCTCGCCCGCATGATCGAAGGCGGGGAAGATCCGAAATTCATCGCGCGGCGCATGGTCGTATTTGCGTCCGAAGATGTCGGACTCGCTCAGCCGACCGCGCTCGTCGTGGCGAACGAGGTCTTCCGCGCCGTGGAGACGATCGGACTTCCCGAAGCGGCGATCAACCTCGCGCATGGGGCATCGTATCTTGCGCTCGCTGCCAAGGACCGAAGCTCATACGATGCGTATTTTGAAGCTCTCGCCGACGTGAGGAAGCTCGGCAACTTGCCGATTCCGATGAAAATCAGAAATGCTCCGACAAAACTCATGAAGGAGCTCGGCTATCACAAAGGCTACAAGAAATACGATTCGGAGAGCTATCTTCCGGACAAGATTAAGGGCAAGCAATATCTTAAAAGAAAGAAAAAAGAATCATAATTACAATGAACGTTATAAGGAATAATTACGTCCTTGAGACGATCGTGGCCTGGGTTGAAGGCATTTCCCTTGTCGGCGCACTTGGCTTCCTCTTTTTCTCCTGGCAGGTGAGCGCAGTATGTCTCGCGGCATTCGTCATCGCTCTGCCTCTCCGCAATTTCATACGTTTTGGCGCCTTCTATCCCGCAAAGGCTCCTTCGCGGATTGACACTCTCAAAGAGAAGTAGATAATTCAGCGCAGGAACGAACAAAGAAAGGATATATAAATGCAAAATACACCGACGGTCGTGACTGCCGACATGTTCGAGCGCGTGGGTGATCCGATCCATATTAGGGCAGGAAGGTATACGAGAAAGCAGGTTGCTTCTATGCTCTACAAAGCGGGGGTTATGAATCTCGCGAGTCCCTGCTTCTCCGATTCAAACCCGCACGGGTTTGAAACGGACATCGATGAGGACATGAAGGCCTCCGTTGTGCGAGTGGTTTCGGCCAATCGGACGTACGATGATCAATTCTTCGAGATCGCTTCGCGTTCGGGGCTTTCAATCCTGCCGCAGGCGGCGGGGCCGATCGCTCGGCTCCATTCGATATCGCTTGATTGGCCGACGCTTTCGGTCGCGACGAAACCCCTCGGGAGAAGATTCATGAGCTCGCCGCGGCACGAAAATTCCAAGGAGTATCTTTGGAAACTCGGCCGCATGGTCGCGACAAAAACGCCGACGATCGCCATTGTTGATGCGGGTGCGCGGCTTATTGGCGCTCAGTTTTGGCTCTTCCGCGTCTACGGCTGATTATTCAAGCCTCGGGATTTCCCGGGGCTTTTATTTGAGGAAACGAGCGATGAGCTTTCGGGCCGCTGTAGTTTGTCCCGGCTTGATCCAGTGAATTGATTTGTCACGCTTGAACCAGGTCATTTGGCGCTTCGAAAAATTAAAGATTTCCTGTTCGAGCTTGGCAAGCATTTCTTCTTTTTTCATGAGGCCCTGAAGATAGAGGGCGAGATAGCGGTATTCAAGGCCGAATTCATGGAGGCGCTTCCAAGAAACTCCTTTTGCGTGAAGGTGAGAGACCTCGCGGGCCATGCCTAATTTTATGCGTTTTATAAGGCGTGTATGGATACGCTCGTGCATCTTTTCACGATCGTCAAAAAGACCGATTGAGAGGGTTTCGTAGCGTTCTTCGCGTTTCGGTGGGGGAACGGAGCCAATTGCTCGGGCGATTTCAATTGAGCGTATAATGCGAACCTTGTTGTTCGGGTCGATTTCTTTAGCCCGGCGCGGGTCGAGTTTTCGAAGCTCGCGCATGAGTTCTTCGGTGGTCTTTTTAGAAAGTTTGGTCCGGAGTTTCTGATCAGGCTTTACCGGAGGAAATGATCCGCCGTGGAGGAATGCATCAATATAAAACCCTGTGCCGCCGCAGACGATGGGCAGCTTGCCGCGCGCGACAAATT
>DASTXF010000116.1:0-6853 GCA_035765615.1 Minisyncoccota bacterium
ATGCCGTTCCAACCGGATCAATTGGCCTTGATGCGGCACTCGGCATCGGAGGCGTTCCGCGCGGCAGGATCATCGAGATATTCGGCCCTGAATCTTCCGGCAAGACTACCCTCTCCCTTCACATCATCGCTGAAGCCCAGAAACAAGGAGGCATCTGCGCATTCATCGACGCAGAACACGCAATGGACCCTGAATATGCGAAGCGCATCGGCGTGAAAATTGACGAACTTCTTATTTCCCAACCCGACACGGGAGAGCAGGCGCTCGAAATCGTCGAATCGCTCGTGCGTTCGGGCAAGCTCGATGTCATCGTCGTCGACTCCGTAGCCGCCCTTACTCCAAAAGACGAAATCGAAGGCGACATGGGTGCCCTGCACGTCGGCAAGCAGGCTCGCCTCATGTCTCAGGCCCTCCGCAAGCTCACTGCCATCACCGCTAAATCAAAGACGGTCGTCATATTCATCAACCAGATCCGCATGCAGATCGGCGTTATGTTTGGAAATCCGGAAACTACCCCGGGCGGCAAGGCGCTCAAATTCTACACTTCCGTTCGCCTTGATATACGCCGCATTGCGCAGATCAAAAAAGGTGAAGAAGTCGTCGGTGGCCGTGTGCGCGTCAAAGTCGTGAAAAACAAGGTCGCCGCCCCGTTCAAGCAGACCGAATTCGACCTTATGTATAACGAGGGCATCAGCCGCGAGGGTGAAATCATCGCCCTCGGCGAATCCCACGGCATTATTTCCAAATCAGGGGCCTCCTACTCTTACTCCCCTGAAGGCGGAGAGAAGATCGCCCTTGGCCGCGGCTACGATGCCACACGCCAGTTTCTCAAAGAAAATTCGAAGATCACGAACGAGATTCTCAAAAAGATCAGGGAGAAGCTCAAGGAAATCTAGAAATCAAAAAAGAACCGCACCTTATGGTGCGGTTCTGCTTTTCGGGGTGATGCGTCTCATGTTCTTCGAAGCGGCGGCGAGCGTCGATTCGAGGTGAGACTCTGTGGTTGTCCCGTATCTCGCCCCTGAACCGGCATTTGCCGGAAGAGGCTTCGAGGCCGGGATGAAATGCCCCGTTTTGACGAGCATCGATGCGGTGAGCTTTTTCATTCCGCATTACTATAGGCGAAGCTGGCCGAATTCGCAACGAAAAAGCCGCCTTGGAGAGGCGGCTTTTTCGCACTTGGTTGCTTCATCATTTGAAAGAACACGCGACATCCGGAATGATCGTATTCCCCTCCCCTGAAATAAACATGAAGGGCAGAAAATGGCCCTATATGGACTTTTTTTGGCATCTCGGCTACACTGGTGCTCTATAAATAAGCCTAAAAGGATATGGCATTACTGGAATACAACGAAGTAACCGCTCGCAAATACATCATTTACGAAGGCGAGCCGTACGAAGTGGTCGAAAACCACATCTTCCGCATGCAGCAAAGGAAGCCTCAGAACAAGACCAAGATCAAGAATCTCTTGAATGGCCGTGTCGTTGAAGCCACCTTCCACGTCTCCGACAAGGTTGAAGAGGCTCAAATCGACACCAACGAAGCCAAATTCCTTTACACAAACAAAGGCGAGTACTGGTTCTGCGATCCGGCTAACCCATCGAAGCGCTTCAAGATCCCTGAAGAAGTCCTCGGATTCCAGGCAAAATTCCTTAAGGCGAACACTGTATACGACACCAAAGTATTCATCCACCCTGAAACGGAAGAGGGTCTCATCTTCGGAGTGAAACTTGAGCCGACCGTCGACCTTAAGGTCGTCGAAGCTCCTCCGGGCATCAAGGGCGATACGGCCCGCGGCGGCAACAAGAACGTCGTCGTCGAAGGTGGCGCAGTCATATCTGCTCCCCTCTTCGTGAACGAAGGTGATACTATCCGCGTCAATACGGAAACCGGCGAATACCGCGAGCGCGTTACGAAATAACGTTACGAAATAACAAAGAAAAAACCGCCGTCAGTTGACGGCGGTTTTTGATTTCTTCGCTTCCCACTTTCTCGTCTGGGCGACGATGTCGTTCGCGTAGCGACCGGGGATCGGAAAGCACGTGATAAGCGCGCATTCGGCGTTGAAAATCCAGAGCTGGTTCCTCCAGATGTACAGCTTGCGGCTGCGCTCCTTTGGCAGGTATTTCCAATCGATGAAACGACGGAGGCTCCCCGTCGTTTCTTCCCGGGGCAAGCCCTTGTCCATTGCTTCGAAAGCGGCGACATCGACGCGTTTTTTGGGCGTCTTCAGCCGGCTTCTCATACTGTCGACAGAGTGGGCGGTGGTAAACAGGTTGAGCATGGGGTTCCTTTCTGTATTGAAGGTAGCGCCGGAAACTACGGTTGTCAAACCGTGCCTCGCAAGGCGTCAGGCCGCCGCAACAGCCCAGGTAACTTCGCCTGAAAATATCCGGCGTTCGCCATCAGGCTTTCCCAGGAGCGCAAAAGCAATTCGCGCACGAGCGGTGCCCGAAGTATGGCCCCGGGCCACTTCCCCGCTCACCATGGCAAGAACCCCGATGTCGACGTCGATTTCGACGACTTCCATGCCAGAAAAGGCTTCCTGGGTTTTTTGAGGAACGTAGAACTCGACGATCGCGCCGCATGATGAAAGATGCTTTTGAAAGGTCTTCATAAGGAATTTCCCGTACACTCTACGCTCCGGACCAATTAAGTCAATGCAAAAGCCCCGTTTTACGGGGCTTTTGCTGATATTATCGGGCGACGTACGGAAGGAGGCCCATGAACCTTGCCCTCTTTACCGCGAGAGCGAGTTTGCGCTGATTCGTCGCAGAGACGAACGTGCGCTTCTTGCCCTGGATGCGAGCGTGAGGATTGAGAAATTTCTTGAGAATCTCCGTGTCCTTGTAGTCGATGTGCTCGATATTATGCTGTTTGAAGAAACACTGTTTGTTCATTGCTTTTAATATTATTCCGATTCCTTAGAATGGTATGTCTTCAGGATTGATGTCTTCGCTCGGATATTCGATCGTGTCTACCGCGGCGGCTGCTTTCGCTCCCGCTTTCGGGGCTGGAGCTTCCGAAGAAGCGCCTCCGCCGAATGATCCGCCGGCTTTTGCGCCGAACTGGACGCGATCAGCGACGATCTCGGTGCGGTACTTTTTCTCGCCGGAACCCTTGTCGTCCCATGAGCGAGTCTGGATGCGGCCTTCTACCATCACCTGCTGCCCTTTTTTGAGGTACTGGGCGGCGGTTTCAGCCTGGCGGCCGAAGACGACGATATTATGGAATTGAGTGTCTTCCTTTTTATTTCCGTCCTTATCGCGCCAGACGCTATTCGTAGCGACCGAGAGCGAAGCGACCTGCATGCCGGATGGCAATGCGCGGAGTTCCGGGTCTCGAGTCAGATTTCCAACGATGAATGCTTTGTTGAGATACATAATCCCTAGAGAAACTTAGCTTTTAATGGATGAGAACCAAGTTGTCTCCATTCTACGGTTAGACGACGAGCTTGTCGATCGACTTGTCGAGCTCCTCCTGATTTGCCGGCTTGTCCTTTACCTCTTCGGAGCCCTCTTTCACGCCTTCGCGTGCTTCGCGGGCCTCCTTCTTCTCTTCGGCAAGGATCTTCGGACCGTAGATCGTGTTTTCGCGGACCGTCTTTACGATAAGGTGGCGAATGATCTTATCGGAAGCTTTGAGAGCCTTGTCGATTTCCGCGACGGACTCCTTTGGGGCTTCAAATTTGACCCAGCCGAAATAGGCCGTGTCGAAACGATGGCGAGCCGGGCCGACGGCCTTAATCATCGTGTAGGCAAGATTACGAAGTTTCGGGGATTCTTCCGAAATCATTACCGCGCCGTTTTTCTCGAGAACCGCCTTTACGGCGTCATACTCCCTTGGGAGATTCTCTGGAGAAACAGTGGGAACGATGTGGAAGCCCACCTCGTAGACGGTGCCTGCCGTCTTAGCTGTCTCTGTCATGTGTGAAATGACTATGCTTATAAACCTTTCCTTGCTATAAGCCGCTTCCTGGCAGGAAGCTATCCAAAGCAAGTAGAGCGTATGGTACCTGAAAATGCCGAATTTGCAAGGAAAATCAAGGAGAAATAACAAAGGCCTCGCGCATGGCGCGAGGCCAGTGGTTTCGCCCGCAAGTTAACCAGCTAACCTGGGGTTCCGCACCCTTTGTATAGCACGAAAACGATTTTATTAAAGCCTGAAGAGGCGGAAGGCATTGTCCACCAATTTCGCGCGACCCTCATCCAGAGCCATTTCTTTGATCCCAAGGATCTTGTCCGCCGTGTGGATAACGAACGATGGTTCATTCCTTTTGCCCCGTTCCGGTATGGGTGCGACATACGGGCAGTCAGTTTCCGACATAATGCGGTCGATGGGAGTCGCTTGAACAAGTTCTTTGTATTGTTTAGCGAACGTCACAACGCCTGTATACGAGAGATGGAAGCCGAGATCGAGAAATTCGCGGGCATCGTCGAGTGACCCGGCGAAAAAATGCGCATCGCCGCGGAGCTTATCTCCATACTCCTTCTTGTACTTGCCAAGAATGTCGAGCGCTTCGCGGTAGGCATTTCCGCCCGCTCCTGAACGGATATGAAGCATGAGGGGTAGATCGAGTTCGAGCGCAAGCTCGATTTGCGCGCGAAAGGCCGCTTTTTGCCGGGCGCGCTCTTCGTCGGAGGGCATACGGTAGTAATCAAGGCCGCATTCGCCGATGCCGACAACCTTCTTTCCGCCTTCCTTAGCAAGCATTCGATAGTATTCAGGATCGAATGTTTCGCCGCGGGACGAAAAGCCCGAGCCTCCCTCTCCGATTTCTTCCGTATCATGGAACGACGGATTCACATGGATCGGATGAAGGCCGATCACTGCATAGACGCCTTCGGGAAATTCTTTCGTCATTTCAACTGCTTTCCGCGACGTATCCTTCTGCGTCCCGACATTTATGATCCAGACGCTTTGGTCGAGCGCTCTTCGGACAACATCCTGCCGATCCGCATCGAATGCGGTGAAATTGGTGTGTGCGTGTATATCTATGAAGCGCGGCCTCATTATTCTTTCCTCAAGAAAAGCGGTTTCTCGGGCGTTTTGTTGGCCTTTACGAGCTCTTTTATAGTCCTCGATGTTTCCGGAAGAATCGGATTGAGCATTCGGCCTATGGTATAGAGACGCACCGCGAGATCAGCAATGATTTCCTGGGCAGCAGCCTTGTCGGTCTTTACGAGCTTGAACGGCGCTTTTTCCTGGATAAGCTGATCGGCGTCGGTGATGTGTTTCCAGACAACATTGGCAGCCGCCTGCATATCGAAAGAATCAAGGGCTTTCTTGTAGTCCCCAGGAATGGTGTTGTCCGGAATCGAAACGGGCGCATCGAGGTTTGTGGCCGCCATTTTCATGACGCGCGAGACGAGATTGCCGAGACCATTCGCGAGGTGCGTATTGTATGCCGACTTGAAACGATCCATGGTGAACGGCGAGTCCTCAAACGACGGCAGCTCGCGCGCCACGAAATAGCGGAGGGCCTCGGTTCCGTATTCATTCACGATATCGACGGGATTAATGACATTTCCAAGAGACTTGGACATCTTCACTCCCCCATCTCCCGTTACAAAGCCATCGACGACAACGGTATGAGTCGGCGGAAGTCCCGCAGCCATAAGCATTGCCTGCCACATGACGGACTGGAAACGGGTATTGTCCTTGCCGCAATATTGAGTCGGTGTGCCATTCTTCCAGAATTTCTCGAAATTAGCGGCGTCTTCCGGCCATCCAAGGGTTGAAATATAGTTCACGAGAGCATCGAACCAGACGTACATGACATGATCCGCGTCGCCCGGCACCGGAATGCCCCAGGACATCTTGGATTTGAGGCGCGAAATGCTGAAGTCCTCGAGGCCGCGCTTGATGAATTCCCTCATTTCATTCATGCGGAATTCAGGCACGATCGTATGGCCGTGCTTATCATAAAGCTCGATAAGCTTTGGGCCGAATGCGCTGAATTTGAAGAAATAGTTCTCTTCGCTGATGGTTTCGATTTCGAGCTGCGGATGGATCGGGCAACGGCCGTCGACGAGCTCTGAATCAGTTTTAGTTTCTTCGCAGCCGACGCAGTATTTCGATTGGTAATTCTTCTTGTATATGAAACCGTTTTTGTTGACGCGGTTCCAAAATTCCTGAGCGGCCTTCTCGTGATGAGGATCAGTCGTGCGGATAAAGTGAATGTCTTCAGAAATGCCGAGCACGGGTATAAGCTTTCGGAAATTGGCAGCGCTTTCATCAACATATGCCTGGACAGGCTTGCCCGCCTTTTCTGCCGACTTGAAGAGCTTCGCGCCATGCTCATCGGTGCCCGTGTTGAAAAAGACCTCATAGCCGGAAAGCTTCTTCCAGCGTGCGGCAATGTCAGCCCTGATGATTTCCATAGCGAAACCAACATGCGGTTCTGCGTTCACGTATGGAAGGGTCGTCGTGATATAGAAGGCTTTATTCATGGTTTTTACAGCATATATCCAAAGCCCGGAAAAATCTAATGCGAGCCAAGATAGCGCAAAAAAGAAAGCCGCGGAGCGTATCCGCGGCTTTCCCTATTTAGGCTGCTGCTTTCTTGCGGCGTCGCTCGATATCGTCAACGAATTCAACAAGAAGAGTCGACGCGGGAACGGAAAGGATGATGCCGAGAAAACCCGCAAGCTTGAAACCGATGAGGAGCGAAAGGATAACGAGAATCGGATGGACTCCAACGATTTTCTTCACGACGAGCGGATATATGAGATGGTTTTCAAACTGGTGAATGATGAGGTAGAGGCCGGCGACGATAAGTGCCGCGGATGTTCCCCCGTCGTTATACGATGCGGCGACAGCTGGCACGGCGGCGATAATCGGACCGAAGAG